>JAFQOB010000030.1 GCA_017395725.1 Clostridia bacterium | reverse complement strand
TCATCCACCACCGAATTTCTTTGAAATTCTTGTGGTCCCCCTTCTCCGCTGGAGAAGGTTTTGTTGCGGCAAAATTGCTCAACGGCAAAAGCCTCTTTTGAACCACCAGCTTAGCTGGTGGTTTTCTTATACCAAAAATAATCCGCCTTCAAGGGAAGGCGGATTGTAATAAGCAATAAAAACTTAAGCGGCAGTTGTTGCAGCCGTAGTTTCAGCAGTTGTTTCGTTTGTTGTAACTTCTGCGCTTTCTTCGGGATCGGTCTTTGTTGTTTCTTCAACAGTTGTGTCGGGAGCGTCAAGGTTTTCATTAAAGTGGTCATCGGGGTCGATATCCTTCTGGATAACAAACACAACAAGTACGATAACAACGAAAACTATACCAACGATAGTTGTAAGCTTAGCAAGAGTCTTTTCCCAAGTCTTGCCCTTTGTCTTACCAAAAAAGGTGTCAGAGCTTCCGCCGCTTACAGCACCCATACCCTTTGATTTGCCTTCCTGCATAAGCACTGCGACAACAATAAATACGGCAGCTACTAAAAGTATAGCCCCCAAAATAGTTTCCAATACAGTCATTTATATATCCTCCGAATAGTTAAACTTTTTTTAAACATATTTTTAGACAGTAGGAATATAATAACACAAATCAAATCCAATTGCAATAGTATTTTTAACTTTTTTTGTAAAAAAACCAAAAAAATTGAAACTTGGATTTACACGTTCATAATTAAAGGCAGAATCATAGGTTTTCTGTTGGTTTTGTCTACAAGATATCTGCTGACTTTGTCTTTTACGCGGTTTTTCATTTGTGTCCAATCGGTTATATCATCATCGAGGCAATCCCAAATTGCATCTGTTGCGATTTCCTTAACGGTATCAAGCAGCTCCTCTGCTTCTCTTACGTAAACGAAGCCTCTTGAAATTATATCGGGTCCCGAAATAACAGTTCTTTCTTCCGTATCTACGGTGGCTACCACTACGATAAGTCCGTCCAGTGCCAAGTGACGTCTGTCTCTGAGAACAATATTTCCTACGTCACCTACTCCGTAACCGTCAACGAGTATCTTGCCTGAGGGAACAGTGCCGTTAAAACGTATTCCTTTTTTGTCTATTTCAATAACCTTACCTATATCGCTGACGAGTATGTTTTCAGGAGGCATACCCATTTGCAGAGCAAGGTTTCTATGCTGCATAAGGTGTCTGCATTCTCCGTGTATGGGAACAAAATATTTGGGTTTTGTAAGTGCGTGCATAAGCTTCAGCTCTTCTTGACAGCCGTGTCCCGAAACGTGCACCTCAATAAGATTATCCTGAAATACCGAAACGCCTTTTTTCATAAGCTCATTAATTATCTTGTTAACAAGCTTTTCGTTTCCGGGGATAGGGTGTGCACTGATAACAACAAGGTCGTTTGAGTCAAGTATAACTTTATCGTGGTCGGAGAAAGCCATTCTGTACAGAGCAGACATAGGCTCGCCCTGACTTCCCGTTGTAACGAGAGTCAATTGGTCGGGGCGGAATCTTTTGATTTCGTTTATATCGATAAGGGTTCCTTCGGGAATATTCATATATCCGAGTTCATTTGCCGCATGAACGATATTAACCATACTTCTGCCGAGTACGGCTACCTTTCTGCCGTACTTTTCGCTTGTGTTGATAATTTGCTGAACGCGGTGAACGTTTGAAGAAAACGTTGCGATAACAATTCTTTTATCCGTGTGGTGCATAAAAATATTTTCTAACGAAGCACCGACGGTTTTCTCCGACATAGTATATCCCGGTTCTTCGGCGTTGGTGGACTCAC
>JAFQOB010000029.1 GCA_017395725.1 Clostridia bacterium | reverse complement strand
TCAGACGATTACTCTAAAGTTGTGGCAGGACCGGGAGACGATAAAAGCTATAAGTTAATTGTTCCCCACGCCTGTTTGATGATGCAGATATTTGAAGGAAAGCCAAGTAGTGAGATTTCTGTTGAATATCTTGAGGTGAATACTAAAGGAGATGTCATAGAACAGATTTCATTCCCAGTATATATGTATGTTTTCAAAGACCTAAATGAATGCAAAAGTCTAATGTCTTATGAAAAAATTCCTTCTGAGATAATCGAGTATCATACTCCTGAAATTGATGCAAATTATCATAGTATGGAATATAATGATTTTTGGGGAATGAGGTATAAATCTAACGATATTGGATATGAAATTTTTGCATATGACTTTGCAAGTAAAGATGATGCTTTGAGGTATTATATTAAGTCAACTGGTGAAGCTCAGCTTGCTGACAAGAATAGTCATGGAGTTAAACACATTGGGCAAGGAGAATATCAAGTCATCGTTATTGAAGGAACTAAAGTCTATAGGCTTATATCTTCGAATATGTTAGTTGATAAAATTGACAAAATGCTTGCTGTTGTTTTTTCGGGAAGAATATAACGAGATTCTATTTTTAATAAACAAACTCCTTTTTCAGCCGCCCTTCGGGGCGGCTGTTTTTTTGAAGTATGAGCAAGAAGCGGGTTCGAATGGGGTATTCAATTGTATCCACGCAAATAAAGCGGGATACGTATTGACAGTGGATCATACGCGCGCGTATCCGTATATCATTGACTGCAATTCGGCACATACCGAGTATTATAACGCAGAGGGAAAACTGGCAAAGATCGTGGATCACCAAGGGTTCGAAACGCAGATTACCTATTCGGGGACATTGATTACGATTGCAGATTGTGTGTCTGGGAAGAAAATGTATCTTGCGAAAGATGCCGAAGGCAAGATCGTTCGGGTATATGATGACGCATCGAGACAGGCAACCATCACGTACAGCGGCGATCTGATTACGGCAATCTGCGATGTAAACGGAAACAGCCTTTCTTATACTTATGATGCAAAGGGTAGAATCAAGACGGGAACCGATGCAAAAAACATCTGCTATTTTGAAAACACGTACGATGAGTACGGCAGAGTGATTGAGCAGAAGGATGCCATTGCCGGCTCGAGGAAATCCACGGTGTCCTATGCGGACAATCGAAGACTTACCACAGACAGAAACGGCAACCAGAGTATTCGCGAATACAATTCCGGCGGACTGCTTGTGAGCTATACCGATGAAAATGGCAATACCAAAACCTACGCGTATGATAGCAGAAATAACATCATTCGAGAGACCGATGCGAAGGGCAATTCGGTGCTGAAGACATATAACAGCTTCAATAAGCCCACCGAGATTACCGATAAAAACGGGAACAAGACCTACATTACCTATGACAGCGCAGGGAACGTGACAAGAATTCGTTATCCCGCCGTTGATGGGGTAGTGCCCGAAGAAAGCTTTGTGTACAACAGCAAGAATCAAATGACACAGCACACCGACGTTCGGGGGACTGTGACCGTATACACCTACGACGCAAAGGGGCTGCCTGCGACCAAGAAAGTGGGGAGCAAAAATGCCGAGGTATATGCCTATGCGAACGGCCTTCTGGTTTCGCACACCGATGCGGCAGGGAATACCACACGGTACACGTATAACACACTCGGCCAAGTTGCAACCCAAACTGCGGCGGACAACAGTGTGACCACATACCAGTACAATGCGAGCGGGAACCTGCTGAGAACGACGGATGCGAACGGAAAGAGCATCGTCAACACCTATGACAGCAACTGTCAGAAAACATCGGTGACCGATGCCAACGGGAACAAAACCGAATATTCCTACAACGGGAATATGAAGAATGACATCATTACCTTGCCGGATGGCCACACAATCCGCTATACATTCGACGGAGAGGACCGCCCGATCAAGACGACCGATCAGGCGGGGAATATCACCACGGTAACGTATGACAAGGGCGGCAGAGTAACGGCAAAGCGATTCGCCGACGGTGCGACCGTGCAGTATGAATATGACGCGGCAGGCAATGTGGTCAAGGAAACCAATCCCAAGGGTGGCGTTACGACCAAGACCTACGACGGTGCAGGCAATGTGCTCACGGTCACGGATGACGCCGGCAATACAACGACGTATCAGTATAACGCCATGTCGAAGGTGACGCGGGTGACCAACGCGGTTTCGGGTGCAACGGTGTATACATATTCCCGTGCGGGCGATCTGCTCAGCGAGACCAACGCACTGGGCAAGCAGAGAAGCTACACCTACGACGCGTTCGGCAACCGGCTGACGGCGACCGATGCGAACGGCAATATTACCACCTACACCTACGACGCGAATAACAATCTGCTGACGGTGAAGAACGCGCTCAATCAGACGACGACCTATACCTACGACAGCCGGAACCGCTGCATTTCGGTCAAGGATGCGCTGGGCAACATCATTCGCTACGGCTATGACGCGCTGGGCAGACGCACGACGATCACCGACGCAAGAAACAACGTCTTCACCACAAGCTATGACGGCAACGGAAACGTCATCAAGACCACCGACGCCAAGGGGAACACCATCAGCGAAACGGTGTACAACAGCCTGAACCTGCCCCTGCAGGTGACCGACGCGATGGGGAAGACGACCAGCTACACCTACAATGCGCTGGGCAAGGTGGCAAGCGTGACCGACGCGCTCAATCACCGCAGCGAGTACACCTACAACTCTCGCGGACAGAATACGCAGGTGCGAGACGCGGCAAACCAAAACAGCACGGCGGCGTATGATCTGCTGGGCAATGTGACGCGACTTGCCGGCCCGCTGGGCGGTGCGACCAACTACACCTACGACGACATGGGCAGACTCACCGCCGAAACTACCGCATCGGGGGGCACGGTGTCGTACACCTACAACGAGCTGAACCTGCGCAAGAAGCTGACCAACGCCCGCGGGCAGGTGCGGCAGTTCTTCTATGACGCGCTGGGCAGAATCACCGGGTACAGCTCGCCCGAGGGCTCGGTCAGCTATACCTACGATAACAACGGCAATGTGCTGACGGCGACCGACGCGAACGGCACCATTACCCGAACCTACGACGCCCTCAACCGCGTCCAGAGCTACACCGATACCTATGGCAAGGTTATTCGCTACGAGTACGACGCGGTGGGCAACCTCACCAAAATCATCTACCCCGACAACACAGCGGTGACCTATACCTACGATGCAAACCACAACCTCACCCGCGTCACCGACTGGTCGAACCGCGTCACGTCGTACACCTACGACGTCAACAACCGCGTCACCGGCGTGACCAAGCCCGACGGCAGCGTGACCACCACCGTCTACGACAACAAGCAGCGCGTGACCTCCACCGTCGAAAAAACGGCGGGCGGCACCGTCATCAGCGGCTTCGAGTACACCTACGACGACCTGTCGAGAATTGTCGAAGAAAAAGTACTTGCAAATAATACCAAACTGTGCTATACTTATGATGAGCTGAACAGAGTAACCAAGCGCACGAAGAAGAGCCTGTCCAATATTGTGCTGGACGAGGAAAGCTACTCCTACGATGCAGCCGGCAATATCACCGATGCACCCGATAGCTGTTTCGAGTACGACACCAACAACCGACTCGTCTCCTTCTGTGGTAATGCCGTAAGCTACGACCTCGACGGTAATATGCTGTCTGCAACCCTCGACTGCTGCACTTCGGTGAACTTCGCCTATGACTCTGCAAACCGACTCATCTCTGCAGGCGGTCATTCGTATACCTATAATGCCGAGGACGTAAGAATCCGCAACCTGCACGCAGGGCAGGATACGACGTATACTTACGACACCAACTGCAAGCTCAGCAAGCTGCTTTGCAAGACTACCAACAATGTCACGACTAAGTATGTCTACGGTCACGGGCTGATCGGCGAGGAAACGATTAACACCAATAGCTTCAAGACCTATCACTTCGACTGCCGTGGCAGCACCATTGCTATCACCAACGCAAGCGGTGCCATCATGGATACGTTTGAGTATGATACCTATGGTAAGCTTATCAGCCATACCGGCCCCAGTGATGTAATCTTCGGCTATAACGGCAGAGATGGTGTAGTCACCGACGAAAACGGTTTCATCTATATGCGTGCGAGATACTACTCGCCCGATATGCGTAGATTTATCAATGCGGATATTGTTGCAGGTTCCATCTCCGAAGCCGTAACCCTTAACCGTTATGCTTATGCGAATGGTAACCCAGTGTCCAATATCGATCCGTTTGGGTTGAGTGCGGAAAGACAAGAATTGTCCCAAGAAGAGTTTAAAAAAGTATCACGAATTATGGAAAATGCTTATATTGCAGCCAAAAGGTACTTTTTACTTCGTAAGATAAAAAACGCTATTCAATCTGGTTTAAAAATACCAATTTCGAGTTTTGAATACAATATTACCTTGGGCAATGCAAGACATTATTTGGAAATTTCGCATACTTTTGGAGAAGGTAAAATTGATATTGGCGAATTGCAAGAGATTTTAGAAGGACAATTCGAAGTTTATGATTCTTATAATTTTGCCAATGGTAAATTTGATGCCAAATACTCATCCGATGGATCGGTAAGTGTTGCATATTCGGCTCAAATAGATGACTACAATACTTTGACAACATCCATCAGTCTTGGGCTTTCTGGCTCTTATAGTGTAGAACATGAATTGGAAACTATACTAAAAGAATTTGAAGGCCATTCTGTTACAACGACATTTGGCACGGAGATGAAATATACAGATAATGATTCAAACAACCAGTCTGTGTCCGAATATGTCCCAGAAGTTGTCCCAGAAGTTGTCCCGTCTATTGTTTCACCGGAACCCGAGATTAAGTGGTATCATATACTGTTCTTTGAAGGAGTAAAGCTTTTGGAAAGAAATATGAGAATGAGACGAGCTATTGCGAATGCAATGGACGATTTGGGAAAAGCTATTGAACAGTCGTTTGAAGATTTCTTTGACGTTCCATTGCCCATACCAGGACCGTTTCCTATTCCAATTGCTTGAATAACATTTACGGGTGCTATTATTATCATAAAAGGAGCTTGTTATGATTAGGGTAAGGACAACTGTCTGCATATTGATATGTATACTCATTGCCTTGGTTTTGGCCCTCTTGGCGATAGATTCCCATCTATTCAACATATCTATTAATTTTTCTTCGAATACAGATGTCACTGAACAATCGGACTTATCTCATATAAATGAGTATTGCCTTTCTTCAAAAATTTGTCAAACTGTATTTGGAGTGGATCCAAAAACTTTTTGTGCGACAAAGGGAGATAATACATTACTCGAAAACGCATATATAGAAGCAACAGTAACCTCCGACGATGTGCTGGTATTGCAATTGACCGATGCACAAATGAACTCTTGGAAAAATGCTGTTGTCCATTTGCAGATTTTGCAAAGCATATTAGGTGAAGATAAAGAAATAGTGTCCAAGGTTATTCCGCCGGCCGATCCCTTTTATAAAAGCCTATATGAAGATGCTGTCAACTGTGGATTTGA
>JAFQOB010000028.1 GCA_017395725.1 Clostridia bacterium | reverse complement strand
ATGAAAAAGAAGGTTGACGTTCCGATTCACCTTCATACTCATAACACAACCGGTACCGGTGAGATGACTTACCTTATGGCAATCCAGGCGGGTGTTGATATTATCGATACAGCACTTTCTCCTCTTGCAAACGGTACTTCTCAGCCCTCCACCGAAGCTCTTGTAGCTACACTTAAGGGTACGGAATACGATACAGGCATCGACCTCGGTCTCTTGACAAAGCCTGCGGCTCACTTCCGTAACATTGCCGCTAAGCTCAAAGAGGACGGATTCCTTGATCCTAAGGTGCTTAACGTTGACCCCAACACCTTGCTCTATCAGGTTCCCGGCGGTATGCTTTCCAACCTTATTTCTCAGCTTAAACAGGCTAAAGCAGAAGATAAATACTATGAAGTTCTTGAAGAAGTACCGAGAGTCAGAAAAGACTTCGGTTATCCTCCTCTCGTTACTCCTACAAGCCAGATCGTAGGCAGCCAGGCAGTTCTTAACGTTCTCACAGGCGAACGCTACAAGATGGCTACAAAAGAATCTAAAGGCGTTCTTCGCGGCGAATACGGTCAGCTCCCCGGTGAAGTTAACGAAGAAGTTCGCAAAAAGGTTCTCGGCGACGATACGGAAATAATCACTTGCAGACCTGCAGACCTTATCGCTCCCGAATTTGAAAAATACAAAGAAGAAGCAAAAGACCTCGCTAAATGCGACGAAGACGTTCTTTCATTCGCTCTCTTCCCTCAGGTTGCTCCTAAGTTCCTTGCTGAACGCAACAATGCCGGTAAGAAAGATGATGAAAACGCTGTTCGTGAATTGTTTGTTCAGGATTTGACCTAAAACAGACTGTTACTATTTTGTAGAACAAGACATAAAAATGGGAATTCTCTTGTTGTTGAAGAATTCCCATTTTTTTGTTATATATTTTTTGTAGAGTGTTTAGGAAAGGCTCACTCCGAGAGCAAGATACCGACAAAATCGGGTGAGGGAGCGTGCGGTATAATAGAGTTATGAACATAACGCAACAACACCTATTTTACAACTGTTTCTCGAACAAAATAAGACGTTTTTATTCCTGTCCGCATATCGTATAATGTATACCCTTTTAAATATAAATTACCGTCATACGACGAAAGAATGTATTCCACTTCAAAATGTTTATCTGTCAGTTCGTTTATTTGAGTGTAAATATAGAATGACGGCTGTTTTGTTGAATTCATATAATTGTATTTTTTTCTGATTTCATCACTTATTTTGTGTCTGTCAAAAATCAGGTCAACGCTCACATCGTATCCACCCGACAATACAATTTCGTGCCCGTCTTCAAGGCTAAAGAATAAAGCCGCTCTGTTTTTGGGGTCAGTATGGCTGAATCTCCACGTATCATAAATTAGAAAAGCATACTTTTCATTTGAAGTTACTAACAGTTCGGGAGCTTTATATCCTTCAAAAAGTGCAACTTGTATATATACTCCATTTTCTATTCCTGAACCAAAATTATCATGACCAAAACGGAATGTCTTTTGGTCTCCATCAGTAACAACAATATTTCCCTCTATATCGTTATAGATTTTCCATTTTTCATTATTGGATTTATACTCTCTGTTAAAAAACTTCGAGTAAACCGAATACACATTCGTTCCGGCACTCATATCAACAACGCTAAACTCACCTTGGGCGTTATATTTAATATTCACAGTGATATATTGGTTTATCTCAGCATCAATAGTCTTTAAACTTTTAAACCTCGGTTGTGCAGTTAAATCTACTTGAAATATGCCGTTTTGGCAAACATCAAGGTCAAATGTGTCAAGCCGGAGATGATAATTTATCCCGCTAAAACTCCATTCGCGAAACTCCATATCTTTATCACGGACTATTCCGTTTAAACGAACCTCTTCGCTTAAAACATCGTTTTTATATATTTCTATATTTTCTGTTTCTTTATTCCATTTTGTTGAATACTGTTTTTCGTATTCCATAACAGCATCTTTTAAAGAATGATTATACATTAAGTATTCGTTATTTTTGTAATCAATAACGTAAAGCTGTCCGTATTT
>JAFQOB010000005.1 GCA_017395725.1 Clostridia bacterium | reverse complement strand
TTCAAAAACTAAATTTTTCATGGTAAAATCTCCTTTTTTGATAAAAAAATAAAAAAACCGGTTGAAAACCAGCTTACCATGTAATATAATATAAGCAATGTGCGGCGAAAAAACGTGCAACACAATGAATAGTATATACATGATAGCCCTCCATCAGTATTACTGATGACAGTCCGGCACTTATTAAGTGACGGCCCAGCCTATCACACCAACCGCTAACGTGTGATAAACTTCGGCGGGTTCACCTTTGGACATGTTTAATCGGCAAGCGGAGCCTCCACATGTTTATTCATTGAAACCGCACCTCTATCTACGACTTATGATAACACCATTTTTTTGATTTGTCAATACATTTTTTACTTATATTGACAAATTAGCAGATGCGAAAGGAAATATTGGCGAAAATGATTGTAAATAAACACATTGAGACTACGTTGACAAAGAGTGATTTTCGGTATGACCTTCCTGAAGAGCTTATTGCTCAAACTCCGCTGAAAAAACGTGATACATCAAGAATGCTTGTTCTGGAAAAAGATACCGGAAATATTAAACATAGAATATTCAGTGATATTGTTGATTATTTTAACGAGGGCGATGTGCTTGTAATTAACGATTCAAAGGTTATTCCGGCTCGTCTTATAGGCAAAAAAAGCGATAGCGGGATTGATGTTGAGGTTTTTTTGCTTAAGTCAAAAGGTCTTGATACTTGGGAGGTAATGACGTATCCCGGAAGACGAACAAAACCGGGTACTGTTATTATATTCGGAGACGGCAAACTTCGTGCCGAGGTTCTTGAGGTTGTAGAAGACGGAAACAGAATCGTTCGTTTTGATTACGATAAGAAACATTCGCTTATGGAGCTTGTTGACGAGATAGGCAATATGCCGTTGCCGCCATACATTAAAGAAAAACTCGAAGATAAGAACAGATATCAGACAGTTTATGCTAAGCATGAAGGCTCTTCGGCTGCGCCTACGGCTGGGCTCCACTTTACAGAAGAAGTTTTTGAAGCTTTACGTAAAAAGGGCGTAAAAATCGCTCCTGTTATGTTGCACGTAGGACTCGGTACTTTTAGACCGGTTAAGGTTGATAATATTAACGACCATATAATGCATTCCGAATATTTTTCCGTATCAAAGGAAAGTGCAGACATAATTAATAACTGCAAGAAGAACGGTGGGCGTGTTTTTGCTGTTGGTACAACTTCGTGCAGAACTCTTGAAAGTGCAAGTAATGATGACGGTGAAGTTATTGCTATGTCGGGGGATACCGGTATATTTATTTATCCCGGATATAAATTTAAAGTTGTTGATGCATTGCTGACAAACTTCCATTTGCCTGAAAGTACTTTGATGATGTTGGTTTCTGCGTTTTCAACGCGAGAAATTATTCTTGATACGTACAAGACCGCTGTTGATGAAAAATATAGATTTTTCTCGTTCGGCGACTGTATGTTGTTAATCTAATTGTTGGAGATTTCTGATTTATGAAAACAAAAGTAGTTTCGGTTGTGGGACCGACAGCATCCGGGAAAACAGCACTTGCGATAGCTCTTGCAAAAGAACTGCACGGTGAAATAATATCTTGTGATTCTATGCAGATTTATAAAATGATGGATATAGGTACTGCTAAACCCACAAAAGAAGAACAGGCGGCAGCCATACATCATTTGATAGATATTGTTGCCCCCGACGTTTCTTTTTCGTGTGCTGATTATGCCGTTTTGGCTAAAGAAAAAATAGATGAAATATCAACGAAGGGGAAACTTCCGATATTTTGCGGAGGAACAGGACTGTACGTTGACCACGTTTTGAATAATACTTCCTTTTCCGAGGCGGGAAGAGATGACGAATACAGAGATTATTTGAATAAACAAATTGATGAATTCGGTGTCGAGTCTGTTTTTGAAGAGCTTAGAAGGGTTGATCCCGAATCAGCCGATAGTATTCACCCGAATAACACCAAAAGAGTTGTTCGTGCACTTGAAATATACCACGTTACAGGTAAAACGAAAAGCTGGTGGGATAAAGAATCTAAGAAAGTTGAATCTCCCTATGATTCGGTTATGATTTGTCTTGATTTCAAAGACAGAGAAAAGCTTTATGATAGAATCGATAAAAGGGTAGACATTATGCTCGAAGAAGGACTTGTTGATGAAGTAAAGAGTCTTATTTTTGATAAAGGAATAAGATTGTCTGATACGGCAAAACAGGGAATAGGCTACAAAGAAATTATAGAATATCTTGAAAACAGATGTACGCTTGATGAGGCTGTGGAGCTTATAAAAAAAGGAACCCGCAACTATGCCAAAAGACAGTTGACTTGGTTTAGGCGATATGACGATTGCCATAGAATCTTTGTTGACGAATGTGAAAATTTTGACGATATTGTAAATATTGCTAAAAATATAATAAGTAATTGATTTTTTGAGAACAATGTGTTATAATATAATGAAATAATTTTTTGACAAGAAATCAGGAGGGGTAGCGTGATTAGTAAACATATAAAAAATGCGGCTGTTTATTTATTCAGCGCGGCTCTTTCCGTTTTGCTTATTTGGTACGTATTGTATCACCTGTTTAGCGGCTCAGATAACGAGTTTGAGACCGATCCGGCAATGTTAGTTACAAAAGCCAATACGATAGCACTTGAAGCTTATATAGTCAGAGATGAGACCATTCTCAACGCCAACGTTGAGGGCGGTGTTAACTACCAATTCAGTGACGGCGATAAGGTGTGTGCAGGTGCGGTTGTTGCCAACGTTTACTCAGGCGACGGTGTTCAAGAGGTTTCAGATAGAATTTTAGCAATTGACAAAAAAGTAGCTGTTCTTGAAAACAGCAGTGTATCCGACAAGGCTACAAAGACTGATTCGAAGATTATAGACGACAAAATCAATGAATTGTTTTATTTGATGAGAGATAAAATTGAGAATGGCGATACGGAATATGCTATATACCGTAAAG
>JAFQOB010000027.1 GCA_017395725.1 Clostridia bacterium | reverse complement strand
CGTCCTTTTTGTACTTGTAACTATTTTATACTATCTTTATTAACAATACAAGTATATTTAGAAAAAATTCATAAAACATCAGTATATATTGAAAATATTAAATATCTATGGTATAATTATAATATACAGTTTAGAGAGGTATGAGAAAATGAAAGAAGTTCCCGAAATATTAAAAGGGTTTAAATCTTATAAGCTTACTATTCAGAATAGATCTTTAAAGACGGTTGAAGAGTATTTGCTTGACTTAGATCTTTTTTTTAGATATATCATTGCGTCTCGACACGCCTTACCTCTTGATGGAGAAGAGTTTGATAATATATCCTGCGAGAATATCGATCTTGAATTTGTAAAAACCGTTACAACCGACGAAATATACGAATTTTTTAATTACACAGTTGAATACAGGCATAACAAAGCTAAATCACGTGCAAGAAAGCTTTCTGCCATTAAATCTTTTTACAAATATCTTTCAAACAGAAAATATATATCAGAGAATCCGGCAATCAACATAGAATCCCCATCTGTAGGTAACAAAAGCCTTCCAAAGTATTTGACCATAGACGAGAGTATCAGTTTGCTTGAAGCTATAAGCAACGATGCCGAATCAAAAACAAAAGCAAGAGACTATGCTATTGTTACTTTATTTCTTAATTGCGGAATGCGTCTTTCCGAATTGGTAGGAATATCGTTGAATGATATCGACAGGGACCTTCGTTCTTTGAGAGTAATCGGAAAGGGAAGTAAAGAAAGGGTAGTATACCTTAATGATGCGTGCAAGGAAGCGATTACGTCCTATCTTAAAGTTCGCGCTACCGATAATCAAATACAAATTAAAGATAAAAATGCACTGTTTTTAAGCTCAAGACACCAAAGGATAAGTAACAAAACGGTTCAACATATCGTCTATAAGTATTTGAAGCTTGCGGGCCTTGAATACAAGCATTATTCCACACATAAGCTTCGTCACACAGCCGCCACCCTGATGTATCAAACAGGTAAGGTGGACGTTAGAGTACTGAAAGATATTCTTGGTCACGAACAATTAAATACTACTCAGATTTATACTCACGTAAGTGACGAGAGTATGGAAAAGGCAATGAGCAATAATCCCCTTAATATGGCAAAAATAAAAAAATAAAACCGAGCTAAACGCTCGGTTTTATTAATTAGTTGGTGTAGTTATCAAAATATCCTTGAACAAGAACAACAGGGGTTCCTTTATCTCCGGAGCCGCTTGTCAAATCGCAAAGTGAACCTATAAGGTCAGTGAGCTGACGGGGAGTTGTGCCTTGGGAAGCCATATTTCCAACAAGGTTCGCTTGCTTGCTCTTTATACTGTCCGAAATTGCCTTCTTGAGTTCTTCGCCTGACAAATCTTTAAAATCGTTGTCAGCAAGATATTTTAATTTAAGTTCATTGGGAGTACCGATAAGTCCGTCTGTAAATGCGGGAGAAACTACAGGGTCTGCAAGTTCCCAAATCTTACCCTGAGGATCCTTAAATGCACCGTCTCCATAAACCATAACTTCAACGTGTTTGCCCGTCTTTTCCAAAATACGTTTTTGTATATCAAGAACAAGAGACTTACATTCACGGGGGAAGAGTTTAATCTTATCCTCGGTAGATTTATTGGAGCCGAGGAGGCCGTATTTTTCATTACAACCGCTTCCGTTTACAGGGGCATTCAATATATCATCAAGGCTGAGTACAATTCTTGCACCCGCATCCTTCAAGATCCTCTTTGTACGAGCTCTTGTATGAATATCACAGTTGATTACGCAATCTGTGTAATCAAGAATAGCCTTAGGTTGATTTGCAAAAACAATTTCAACCTCTGCTCCGCAAGATTTTACCAAATCTCCGTAATATTCTACATAATCAACACCGGTAAACTCGTGTTTGTTTTCACCGAATAATTCACGGTATTTTTCAAGTGAGAGTACGTCAGAATAAGGGTTAACACCTGCTGCATCTATCTTGTCAAGACTAACAAGCTGATTTCCAACTTCGTCAGAGGGATAACTAAGCATAAGAATAACTTTCTTTACCCCCATTGCAATACCGCGTAAACAGATTGCAAATCTGTTTCTTGAGAGTATGGGGAAAATTACGCCAACTGTATCGGCGCCATTTAATTTTGTTCTTACGTCATCTGCTATATCCTGCACAGATGCATAATTTCCTTGAGCACGTGCAACTATAGATTCTGTCATGGAAATAACGTCTTTGTCATAAAGAGGGAAGCATTCATATTCAGCTGCTTCAAGTACGCTGTTTGTTACAATCTCAGCTAAATCATCTCCTTCTCTTATGATAGGACAACGGATACCTCTTGATACCGTTCCAACTCTGCGTTCTTTCTGTTCCATACCGATTTTCCTTTCTTGGATAAGACTATGCAAAAATATTTGCAAATCAACTATTTATACTACAGAAAATATTAGCCTCTTTTAAAACCACCCATTATTATACAGCTATTATCGATATTTTTCAAGTACTTTTTTGAATATTTTAATTGATTTTTTATTATTATTAGTTGTTTTACTATATAATCATTTCTGTGGAGGGGAAAATAAGTGCACACTGTAGCTCATAGTAGTTGCGTGAAGTCTTTTAATTTTTCCTTCACGAATTATTGACCAATCACTTCTTCCGACCAAAACGCGCTTATATAAATCGTTACAATAGTAGATTTTTACAGGCTGTGTAGCGTTCTCTTCGATTTTTTCAACCAACTGCAAAAGAATTTTGCCGCAAAATGGATTAAATAAATAGTATACGGAAGCAGTTTTTAGTACATCTGTACATTCTAAAATGTTAGAACATT
>JAFQOB010000345.1 GCA_017395725.1 Clostridia bacterium | reverse complement strand
TGCCTACTTTCTTCCTTAAAGAAAGTAGGTCCTTAAAGAAAGTAGGTTAGTTTGCTTCGGCGATATCGTCGGAGAAAGAAGAACCCGATTCAACGCGGAGGATATAGTCATCAGCGAGGATAGAAGCGCACATAAACGCTTTCCAACCTATAGAGCTTCTCTGGTTAAGAGGGTCATTACCGTAGCCTCTCTGCTTAACGATATGCTCGATAGTACCTGTGCCGTTGATATCGATAATACCGTAGGCATCAGCGCCGAGGAATATAGTTGAGTAGGAAGCAGTACCCAATTTACCGCCTTCGCCGGGGAAGAGCTTATCGCCCGAAGCATAAGTAACGCCGAGGGGAGCGTCGGCAAAGACAAACTTTGATTCCGTATTTACGCCCACAACCTTGAAGATAATCGCTTTATCTTCACTTGCGTCATAGTACTGGAGAGTTCTGCCGATAAGGTCGGAAGAGATAGCTTCACTTACAGTAATCTGATATGTTGAAGCGGAGCCGCAGCCGTCGGAAACAGAGCCGTTACCGGTTGCAGTATATGCTGTGGGAGTAAGTGTACGGGAAGTTTCCGTAAGGTCCTTACCGTAGTTGATTTTAGCTTCGGAGGACTCAACGAATCTGACACCGCCGAGAGTACCGAGTTCGCCGTTAAGAATCTTATCGGGTTCTGCGTACTTTTTGATGTCGACCCAAGCGTCGCCCGATTCCTGCATCAAGTCGAAAGCGACGTGGGGGTGAATGATAGCAACGTATTTACCGTCGATAGTGGGAGCGTTAACCGCTTTAAGCTGAGCCGCAGCCTTGAATACGTCAACAACGCGGAGCTTAGCGTTCTTATCGAGTGCTGAACGGGAGGTATTAACCACGAAGGCACCGTTCTTTTCGCTTGAGCAGTAGTTAACGTTAGTACCTGTCTGGAGAACGTCTCTAACGATAGTGTCGATAGTTCTGCCTGCCTGGTCAGCGAGAAGCTTTGTAGCCTCGATAACTGTGTTGTCGATAGCTGTCATTTCAATAAGGTCAGTCTGTTCGATGTAGTCGCCGTACTGATTAAGAGTAGCGGTGAGGGGAACGACTGTCATTTTTGTACCGGCGGGAGTGATACCCTCGGTAATAGCGTTAAGGTTTTTTGCGAGGGGCTTCATTCTGCGGAACTCAACGGTTTTACCGCCGTGAGGGGGAATGGGTCTCTTCTGACCGAACTGCATATGAACCAAATTAGGAGTAGCGAGTTCGATAAGTGTTTTGTCGTAGAATGTTTTCATTTCAGCGGAGAGACCGCCGTTGTTATAAGAAGCTGTAACGCCGTTCTGAGCGTTAACCATACCGTCAGTACCGTGTACTGCAGTGTTTGCGCCAAATGTAGTAATATTTTCCATAAATGTTATTCTCCTTTACATAAAAATAGTGAGTAGACGTGTTTTTAAATGCACAGAAAATCAATTAAAACATATAAACGACCTCATCCGTCTCGGCGGCAAAGTAATAAGATAGATAAGGTTTGTACACCGCCGAGCCACCTTCTCCCACCGGAGAAGGTCTTTGTTTGTTCAAACTTAAAAATATTAATTATATAAAAGCATAACACTTTTATGAATATATGGGAGAAATTAAACATTGTACCTTCTCCGGTGGGAGAAGGTGTCGTACCGCAAGTGAATATTGATTATTTATTATTTTATATGCGGTGCGACGGATGAGGTCGTCTTTACTGTTTTATTGATTTGATTCAGCTCAAAGAATCAATCAAAGTCTAATCTTTGAGCCGTTTTCGACTTGTTTGATTATAGACCGAATTTCTTTACCGGTAAGGGAAGAAACGTCGGTTTTACGGACTGTACCGGCACTGCTGTGAAGTCCGTTTTCGGCAACGCGACTGCCGTTAGCGCGGATAGATTTGAGAGTTTGTTCAGCGACTTTCTTAGCAGTTGAAGATACGGCACTTTTAAGAATCTCATCGGAGTGAGCCGCCGTATAAGCCTTAGACAAGGGCATACCGCTTTTAAGAAGGGAGGAAAAGACGGGGTTTTTAAGTTCAGTTTTGAAATTGAAGGAGGGAAAGAGTTTTTTTAACTGTTCGCCCTCGTCAGTCCAACGCTGTGAAAGAGCTCTTGCTTTTTGAGCAACAAACTGTTCTCTTGTTTTCAGGTCACGCGCATCTGCGTTTTTCTCTTTTGGAGTATCGGTAATCTGTGATTCGTTCTGCATTTTTTCGAGGAGAGAAGTAGGGTCAGAGGAGTCGATTCCGTACTTAGCGGAGAGAAAATCGATTAAAGGCTGTTGTTTAGCCACAGACTCTTCAAGGGATTTGTAATTTTTGAAACGCTTGTCAATAATGCCTTGAGTGCGTTTTTTGAAAGCGTTTTCGTATTTACCGCCCTTGATAAGCTGTTCGAACTCCATATCTAACTGATTGTCGCTGAATTCTGCGACAGAAGTTTGAGCCTCGTTATTATCTGCCTCGGGTGATGCGGCACCCATATTGACGTTATTGTCTGTACTAACGTCATTGTCAGCAAAGAATTGAAGACCGATACGAAAGAGATTTTGTTTTTTCATAAATACATCGTTCCTTTCCGAAGTGTCAGAGTTTTGTGTTATCTCGGGTGATATTATAACACACATTCTAATAAAACTCTCCCCAAAGTAGAGTTGATGGTGAAAAATATTTAAAAAAAATGTATGAACGGAGATTTCCCGCTTTCTTTCGTAGAAAGCTTGGCAAAGAACTTGCCTCTCGGGTT
>JAFQOB010000344.1 GCA_017395725.1 Clostridia bacterium | reverse complement strand
TTTTCCTCCTTTCAGCGGAAATAAAAAAAGCGCATGGACTTGATTGATCCATGCGCTTGACTGCGGATATTCGGTTGTGTGAGAGTTCAACTCATTTCAGAAAGGGAAAAGTATCTTTTTCACATCTACAAAATCGCTTGCTGTTTTTTCTGCCGTAGAAACGGCGAAACCCCCGATAAAATCGGGGGTTTCGGGGGCTACATCTTTTTTGTAGCCCTTTGATGGCGGAGAAGGAGAGATTTGAACTCTCGCGCCGGTTACCCGACCTACACCCTTAGCAGGGGCGCCTCTTCACCAACTTGAGTACTTCTCCTCGGTGAAGTGATTTCTCACTTATTCAACTTTTGTAATTATATCACATTTCACCTTATTTTGCAATAGGAAGAATATGAATTTTTTGTTAACAATAAAACTGTTTTTTAGATGTATTCCACAAAGTTTTCTTTGTTTTGACCATCGACAAATTGATTATATTTTTCTCCCACTTTTTGCATCATTGCTCTTATAGCTTGGTAATCACACTGCTGGCTGTATTTGCATTTTATGCAGTTATTTATGTCACAGTCAAGCAAATATTCATCAAACGGCGATCCATTTTTTATATTAGTATTAAGCTTTTCTACGTATTCACTCTTAAAAAACTTGTTTAATATTATATTAATTTTTTCAGTCGTTACTTTACCAAATTTTAAATCAAAGTACATTTTCACACAGTTAAAATACTGTCTATCTTCCTCTGAAATACAATCATTTTCACATAAAGCATTAAGATATAAATACATTTTATTTTTATTTTTTGTCATATAAGCACAATATGCCAATGTCCCCCACATCAACACATTCCCTACTTCTTTTGATAACGGTAAGCCGGAAATAGAGTTAAAATTATTTGATTTGCTAAATACGTTTGAAATAAGGTCTTTGTACATCAACACAAAGCTATAATCTTCAACTGCATATTTCTTCGGTTTTTTAATTACTTTGCTGACTAAATCTGCAATTGCATATTCTTGCAAATCTTCTGTCAATCTATATCCACGAGACTCGGAAAAGCCCGGAATTATCACCTTATAACACGGAAATTCCAAAAATGCATAATTTCTTAAATAAATAGGCTTTCCTATTCTTCTATATAATGACAAAACCATATTTAACAGTTCGACATTGCTCTTTCCACTGTTGTCATCAAAAGCATTAATCTGTTTCTCGCAAGTGAGCTCTTCTGCAAAATAGTCCGCCGCAAAAGAACCTCTTCCCGTTTCAAGTTGGTTCAATACATTAACCGAGGTTTTTATATCATCTGTACTTATTTTTATTTTTTTGGTTGCATTGTTTCCGAAGTTTTCTATTTGTCTTCCTTGGAATATTTCAGTAAGAGTGCGTTGTATTGCTATTTCCAAAACCGGATCTGCTGCAAAATTCACAAAATAACCATGTGTCTTTTTATCAATTATTCTTGTTGATATTACAGGAATCTCTTTTGTAACGGAACAATCAAATACTTTTATATCTAAATCTTCGTTTTCACGAAGTTTTTTCAATATTTTACTTACCGTAGGATATTTATTCAATTCGCTATCCGGTATTTCCGGAAAAGATTCTCCGCTTGTTATTGCTTTTATACTTCCCTTTCTTTCCATTATTTCAGAAAGAGCGTGCACCAAAGCCTCTTCCTTTGTATTTCCTACACAACAACCGTTTGCGGAATATATATGTTCTATAAAGCCTGCAGGCAAATAAACGTATTTATCTTCAAACAAACTGTAAAACGGAATACATAAAATCTTTCCATCATCTGTATGAGCATACATTTCACATTGTTCAGCAAGTTTTCTTCTTGTTAAGCCGCTATAGCTTTCAATCAAATAATCAAACCACTCTGCGTTATCTTCCAATTCCTTTTTTGTAAAATACTTTGCATCGGGGGCATAGCACTGCATATTAACCACAGGATCGCACTCAAAGGACTGATATTTATAGAAAAACAATCCACTTTGTAAACGTTCAATAAACTCACCGTACGCACTCGCTTGTGCAAATTCTTTTGTAACGCCTTTACCATTAGTGCCGGGAGCTCCATTATTAAAGAAAACACGCAAGCTCTCACAATTCTCAACACCGGAATCATTCCATTTTTCATGTAACTCAATATCTACTTTTTTCAAAAGACTTTTTATTCTGTCTACAGTATTATCCGGAGCAGCTTCTTTAAATTTTTCATCTATATAATTCATAATACTTCTCCCTACACTTTATCCTTTCGTATATTATACATTAATGATTATTCTATGTCAATAACACTTTCACTTACATATCTATTTAAACTATCCCCATTAATAATTCAATACTTTATGCAATATCGCTGTTAACCACAGACGTTCCTCATTTTAAAAAACATTTCATTCTGTATATATGGAACTATTTGCCAATTAATTGACAAGCCCTATGGGAAATGTTATAATTCAAACAGTAATACCTATTATTAAATATACGGAGGTTCTGAAATATGGAACGTTTAAACGGAAAAGTTGCTATTATTACAGGCGCGAACTCAGGCGTTGGTGCTGCTACCGCTATTAAGTTTGCTGCTGAAGGCGCAAAGGTTGTTATAACAGCCCGCCGTGTAGCGCCCCTCGAAGAAGTTGCCGCAAAAATTCGCGAAGCAGGCGGCGAGGTTCTTGCTATTCCCAGTGATATTTCTAAGGTTGAAGATGCAAAAAAAGTTGTTGCCGACACTTTGAGCACATTCGGTAAGATTGATATTCTTATCAACAACGCAGGTGTTCTTGATTCCGGCCTTAAGGCTATTGACAAGTTCACAGACGAAGATATGGACAGAGTTATCGATATCAATACCAAGGGTACAATGATTATGATGCGTGAGGTTTGCGCTGAAATGGCAAAGACAGGCGTTGGTTCTATTGTTAACGTTGCATCTGTTGCAGGTTATCACGGTACAGGCGGCGCGGCTTATGTTGCTTCTAAAGCTGCTATAATCGGTCTTACCAAGCATACCGCATTGCGTTTTGCAGGTACAGGCGTTCGTTGTAACACGCTCTGCCCCGGTACTATCGTAACACCTATGGTTGCAGATATGAATCCCGCAAATCTCGATATGGATATCTTTGGTCAGATGATGAAGCACAACGACCTCAAGGTTCAGCCTTGTATGCCCGATGACCTCGCAAATATGCTCCTCTTCTTCGCTTCCGACGAATCAAGAGCTATTACAGGTCAGGCAATCGTTACCGACTTCGGTTCTACACTTTAATATATTTGAATAGTATAAATTTAAACAAGAGGGGGCTTTTTGAAAAAAGCCCCCTCTTTTACTCCCCCAAAATCTTTACCTCAGTGTAGTTATTAAAAGTACGCACAGACTAAAGGAAGATTCCAAAGGTGGAAAACCTTTGGTCGTTTCGTGAGGATGGGGTCAAGGGGAAGGAGCGAATCGAAACGCTCCTTCCCTTTGCGTCTTCTTTGGTTACTTTCTTTACGGAAAGAAAGTAACGAAAAGAAACCTAAAAGAATGTAATTCTTAAATCCACTTGCATTTATTTATCCAAATTGATATAATATGCTTGAACTTTATTTTTTGAAAGGTGATTATAAAAAATGATGCACTCATTTTTATTGATAGGTCAATCTAACGCAAGCGGTCGCGGAAAGATTAACGAAGTTGAGCCTATTTCAAACGATAGACTTTTCGTATACCGTAACGGCCGTTGGCGCAATATGTACGTTCCCGTATGCCCCGACGCTGTAACTGCAGGTATATGCTTTATTGAAAACTTTGCCGATATGTATTCAAAAGAAAAAAACGTAGACGTTGGCATAATCCCCGCAGCTATCGGAGGAACAAACCTTGACCAATGGGTAGAGGGTGGCGTCGTTTTTGAAAACGCAGTATCTATGGCAGCCCTTGCCGCAAGAACCTCCACCATTGCGGGCGTACTCTGGCATCAAGGCGAATCCGACTGTGCTGAAACAAAATATCCTTTTTACGAAGAAAAGCTTTCGGCAATACTTGAGGGATTTCGTAAAAGACTCGGGCTTTATGATGTTCCCTTTTTGCTCGGCGGCTTAGGCGATTATCTTGAATTTTGCCCTCGCTCACCTGTATTCAAAAATTACGTTCACATAAACGAACAACTAAAGAATTATGCAAATAAGACAGATATGACAGGATTTGTTTCGGCAGAGGGACTTACCTCAAATGAAGACTATCTTCACTTTAACGCACCATCTCTCAGAGAATTCGGTGTCCGTTACTATAAAGAATTTCTAAAGTTAGAAAATAAAGACAAACTCTTTACCGAGAAAACCACAAAAGATGCCGCAGTCAAGACCGCCCTCGAGCATTTATAACCTACTTTCTTTAAGGAAGAAAGTAGGCA
>JAFQOB010000343.1 GCA_017395725.1 Clostridia bacterium | reverse complement strand
TTTTTCTCTGAAACCGAACGCCGTCATATAATTGTAAAATGACGGTGAACCTATTTGCGAAGATATCGCCATAAATGCACAGTTGCAGGAATTATCAAGCGCCTCCTGAAATGACTGATGCCCATGACCTGCCGTTTTCCAGCATTTAATAGTAGTTCCGTTAACAACGGTTCTTCCCGCACAATCAAACGAGTTGGATAAGGAAACCGTTCCGTCTTCAAGTGCCATTGCCGAAGTTATAACCTTAAACACCGAACCCGGCTCATATGTATCGCTTATAGCTTTATTTCTCCACATCTTCTGCCAAGCCTGAAGCTGAGCCGCTGAATATTCTTCTCCGCTGAGCGTTTCAAGATAAGCAAGCTCCGTTTCATCCGTTATGGTTCTTGGGCTGTTAAGGTCGTAATCCGGCTTGGTTGACATTGCAAGTATCTCGCCGGTATTGACATCCATAACTATTGCAGCTGCTTTATTCATAACCTTAGAATCAACAAGAGCCTGTTCAAGATACTTATCGGTATAATACTGTATCGTAGAATCTATTGTCAGGACAAGATCGTATCCGTCCTCACTTTCGACGTAAGTTTCATACTCATAAGGAAGTTCACTTCCTACAGCATCCTTTGCCGTAACAACTCTGCCGCTGGTACCCTTAAGAACGTCGTTATAGTACGCCTCTATACCCTCAATGCCGTCACCGTCAACATTACAAAATCCGATAACGGTAGATGCAAGTGAACCGTTGGGATAATAGCGCTTGGTATCCTCAACGAGAATTATAGCATCTGTATCAAGTTCTATCTTTAATTCTCTTACCGCTTTGGCTTCTTCTTCGGTAACAGTTCTCTTTATGAGCTGATAAAAGGTATTGGCCTGCGTCTTTTTATATACCGAATCATAATCCAGGCCAAGTATTTCCGAAAGACCCTTTGCAATAGCGACAGCTTCAGTATCATCTTTTTTGTTGATCGCTTTAGGGTTAATAGTCACGGTTTCAGCAGTTGCGCTGACAGCAAGTTCATTACCGCTACGGTCAAGAATAGTACCGCGTCTTGCATTTATTACCGAATCACTGGTCTGTTGGTTGATAGCCATTGATTCATATTTTTCATGATTGATAACCGAAATATTAAAAATACTGAAAACAAGCACAGGCAAGCATATCAAAAGAAAAATAAGCATCACTTGTTTCATTCTTTTCTTTTGTTTTGCCGGAATACCGTTAGCCATTAAAATCACCGCCTATACTATAATATAACTGCAAAATGAGAGTTTAGACTAATCTACACTCTCACTTTTTAAATCTCTCTATATAATTGTACTATATTTATTTATAAAAAGAAATATCTACAAATAAATTTGAGAAAAAAGTTTCTATGGCATTTTCATCCTTCAACACTTTTGCCTCATCATCGCCCATAAAGCTTATATACTGGATATCATCCTGATCGGCTTTTACCATGCCGTACGTATTTATAGCCGTCTGTTCTATGGAGGCAAGATTTATCTTTGATTCGAGCTGAACATTCAGCTTGTCCGATTCTTCAAGAAGAGCAGTATATTCTTTTTTAGCTTTACTTACCTGCGTTGTAACTTCATTGAGCATAGAATGACTGCCTATCAACACTACAAAGAGCGCAGATATTATAATTGCAAGCATAATGTTTGACGCAGCATTCTTTCTTGCATATACAGATTTTCTGTTGTGTGCGACAACCATAGTGTCACGCATTGCACTGCTCCTGACGGCAGGGTCAAACATATTCAAATCATATGCTGTGCTGTCATTTCTGTAACTGCTCATTTTAAATCTCCTTTAAAGTTTTTCACATATTCTGAGTTTTGCACTTGCCGAACGGGGATTAACCTCAAGTTCCTCATCAGAAGGCAAAATCGGTTTTTTGGTTAAAATTTTTACCTTAGGTTTATTACCGCATACACATATCGGAAATTCTCTGGGACAAGTACATCCCTGTGCCGCTTTTGCATATGCATTTTTTACTATTCTGTCTTCAAGCGAATGGAAAGTTATAATAACTAATCTGCCACCCGGTTTTAATGCACTTATTGCATCATTTATTGTCTGCTCGATAACCCCAAGTTCGTTATTCACTTCTATGCGGATTGCCTGAAAACTTCTTTTTGCGGGATGACCGTCTCTGAGTGCCTTGGCAGGCATCGAGCTTCTTATTATTTCAACAAGTTCATCCGTTGTTTCAATTTCTTTTTCTGCTCTTTTTTTGCAGATGTTTGCCGCTATCTGTCTTGAATACCTTTCTTCTCCGTACTCATACAGAATGCGGGCAAGTTCCTTTTCTGAATATCGGTTGACTACGTCCTTTGCCGACATTCCCTCTCCCCCGGACATTCTCATGTCCAAGGGAGAAGAAAATCGGTAGGAAAAGCCTCTGTCTGCATCATCAAGTTGGAATGAAGAAACCCCCAAATCAAGAAGCATACCGTCAATTTCTTCAATTCCAAGTTCATTCAACACGTTTTTCACGTTTGAATAGTTGCTGTTTACCAAAGTAACCTTATCTTTGTATTGTTCAAGGCGTTCTGTTGCCCTGCCTATTGCATATTTATCACGGTCAATACCTATCAGTCTGCCATCTGCCGACAATTTCTCACATATAAGCGAGGAATGTCCTGCGCCGCCGAGTGTTCCGTCAACGTAAACACCGTCGGGATTTATATTGAGACCGTCAATGCATTCATCCGCCAAAACGGAAACGTGTATCAATTCACTCATATTTTAAAAGCCCAATTCAAGCATTGCTTGTTCAATTTCACTGTTTGTAAGTTCTTCGCCGAGTTTATTCCAGTTTTCACCGCTCCAGATTTCAGCCTTGTTTCCTGCACCGGTGATATAAACCTCTTTTTTGAGACCGGCATATTCTCTCAGTCGCAGAGGAATAATTATTCTACCCTGAGAATCCGTCGTAACCTCTTCTGCATTTGAGAAGAAAAAACGTCTTATTTTTCTTCCCTGTGCTTCAGGAAGTGCTTCGAGTGCTTTTTCTTTAATTTCCCACTCATGCATCGGATAAGCTGAAATGCAGTTATCCAGTCCCTGAGTAAGAATAAACGTCTCGCCTAAGCTTTCGCGAAATTTGTTGGGGATTATGATACGGCCTTTTGCGTCAATGTTGTGTTTTGACTGTCCTATCATTTTCTCATCCCCTTTCATTTCACCACTTCGTGGGATAATGTCCCACTTTTCACCTTACTGTCTCCATTTTAAAGATGATTTTTTACAAAATCAACTGTTTTCGAATAAAAAGTATACAGTTTACATAA
>JAFQOB010000342.1 GCA_017395725.1 Clostridia bacterium | reverse complement strand
TTTAAAATGAAAAAAATTATATTTCTTTTACTAATCATAGTATCTTTATTTGGATTATCCGGTTGCATTTTGAATAGGGAAAATCCATATCCGTATAATGCAGAGTATATAGAACTATACACCACTGCAATATACAGCATTCCTGATGCAGAAGGATATATGCATCACGGTGAAGGAGCATTCAATTCAGATATTCATATTTGGGAACAAGATGACTATGGTAGAACTCTATTTTCATATTGTGAAAACTATGGAAATCAGATTTTTGCATTGGTTCTTTGCCAATTATACGATGAAACAAACGTGTTTTTTTACCCGGAAGTTAATTATATATTAACTCTTATTGATTCGGAAAAAGTTTATAATGTTCACGAAGATGATTATTTAAAAAACAAAACCGAAGCTTTTTACTTAGAAAACAAAGATAGATTAAAAGAAGAAAATGATTGGAATAAACCTTTAGATAAAACTAAATGTGTTTCTTATCCAATTACAGACCATAAAGAGCTGGGAAAAAATGTATATTCACTCAATTCAACACAATGTGACGATATATTAAATGAATATACAAAAACATTAGATTTAATTAATCCTTCAAATTATCCCCGTAGATATAACGCTGCTCTACAAGTTGATAAAAACGGCAAAGTTTTACATGAAATATATGGCGTACACCAATACTTTGACAACCCAAATTGGAGCAAGAAAGACAAGTTTACATTTTACACAATATTTCTATGGGTTATTACCGACAAAGAGGGTAACTATGACAAAGAAAACGGTGTATTGGTTATGCATTCTAAAGCCAATGGCGATAATGCCTTTGTTTATGATGCAAAAACAATATCAGAATTTAAAAACAAAAACGGTTGGAAAGCCCCCTATTACACTGAATAAAAATGAGTGTATACACTGTTTTTTAACACTTGCGAATTTTTAACTTTATAATTCAAATAATCCCCCAAAACTTCTTGATATTGGAAAAACAATGTGCTATACTGTATCATATAAATATAAATTAAAAAAAGAGGTAAAAAGACAATGCGCGATTTTTTCCACAATTACGACCCGGTATTCTTCGTATCTCACATTGACGGCGACTGCTTAAACAACAAGGAAGGCAAACTCGACGGCGATGCACTTTATATTACCGCAAAGGTAAAGGCTGCAGATAATGCTGTTATTACAATTAACGGCAAGGAAGCAAAATACGACGAAACCGAACACACATATTCAGCAGAAATTCCGCTTTACAATTACAGAAACACGCTTTGCGCTATTGATACAAAGAACGGTTACCGTGCAGAAATCGTGGTATTTTGGTTAAAGAATGCTACAGATAAGTTTTATTTTACAGTTGACGACTGTGTTGTATTCTTGTACGAGCTTACCAAATATCCCGAAAAGTATCCTTCCCTTTTTGACCACCACTTTTTAGCTCCCTTCAAGAAGGCACACGAGCTTTACGGTGCACACGTTCATCTTAACCTTTATTATGAGTTTAACGACGAATCTGCCGCAGACTTTAAGGAGCATAAGGAATACTTTAACCTTACTATGATGACCGACCGTTATCGCAAGGAATGGGAAGAAAACGCAGACTGGCTTACACTTTCATACCACGCTCACGCAAACTATCCCGATATGCCAAATAAGCATTTAAGCGGTGACTTTATCGCAGATTCTATGCGTAAGGTGCACAAAGAAATACTCCGTTTCGCAGGACCAAAATCATTGATTCCCGCAACAACAGCTCATTGGGGCAACGGATATATCGAACCGCTCAGAGCATTCCGTGAAGGCGGTTACTTGATTCAGTTCGGTTCATTCAGACAGATAGACAACGACGAAGCATATCTTTCGTATTACGGCAGAGACGGACTCCCCGCATACCTCAGAGGCGCAGGACTTGATGCATATAACAACAAATCCGATGCAGAAGAAGGCAGCCAGGGCAGAGACGTTTGGAGAGATAACAAAGAAGATATCTATTACTGCCACACCGATATGGTTTTGAATAACAATAAGGGTATCCCCACAGAAAACATTGAATCTTGGATGGATACTTATATGGCACTCCGTCCCGACAGCGGTATTTTTGGACTTATGATTCACGAAGAATACTACTATTCCGACTATAATAACTATATCCCCGACTGCGGCGAACGTGTACTTAAGGCAATTAAGCACGTATACGACAAAGGCTACAGAAGCTGCCCCATAGAAGATATTATATTAGAGTTCTAACATAAGACTCGGGAACTTTTTTGAAAAAAAGCTTCCCGAACCCTCAAAAAACTTACATCAGCCCACTAAAAATAATAGGCAAAAATAAGGAGCGTTTTTTAACGCTCCTTTTATTAAAGTTTTTGGGGTTCCTAAGGGACTTTTTTCAAAAAGTCCCTTAGATATATAACAAAAAATGCCCGTGAAAACGGGCATTTTCTATTTATAGCTTATTTCTTTTTAAAGAATCCAAAGAGCCCTTTGCTTTCGGTTTCTGCAGGAGCCTCAACCTTAGTTTCTTCAACCTTAGGAGCTGCTTCTACTTTAGGAGCTTCAGTTTTCTGTTCGTCTCTGTTGTAGGGACGTCTGTTGGGGTTCTCTCTGAACTTATCGCCGCCGTTATTGTTGCGGGGTCTGTCGTTATTGTTAGGACGGGGGCGTCTTTCTCTTTCCTCATAGCCTTCGGGCTTGGGCATAGCGTCTTTTCTGGAGAGGTTAAGTCTTCCCTTTTCGTCGGTACCCATAAACTTAACTGTAATAACATCGCCTTCGTTGCAAACGTCTTCAACCTTTTCTACTCTCTTGTAGTCGAGCTTGGAAATATGAACGAGACCTTCCTTACCGGGAGCGAACTCAACGAACGCACCTATGGGAATAACTCTTGTAACCTTACCTGTATAGATAGCGCCAACTTCGGGTTCAAATACGATACCGTCGATTATAGATTTAGCTGCATAAGCGCTGTCTCTGTTTCTGCAGAAATATAAATTGTACCGTCATCTTCGATATCGATCTTAGCGCCTGTATCAGCAACGATCTTCTGAATAACCTTACCGCCGGAACCGATAACTTCTCTAATCTTATCGGGGTCGATATGCATTGTAAGCATCTTGGGAGCATATTCGGAAACGTCAGCTCTTGCTTCGGGAATAGCCTTGAGAAGAATTTCATCAATGATGTAATCTCTTCCCTTGTGTGTAACTTCAAGAGCGTTCTTAATGATTTCGGGAGTAAGACCGTCAATCTTAAGGTCCATCTGGATTGAAGTAATACCCTTGTGAGTACCTGCAACCTTAAAGTCCATATCGCCGTAGAAGTCTTCGAGACCCTGAATATCGATCATAGTCATCCAACGTTCACCTTCGGTAATAAGACCGCAAGAAATACCTGCAACAGGAGCCTTAATCGGAACACCTGCGTCCATAAGAGCAAGAGTAGAGCCGCAAACGGAAGCCTGAGATGTTGAACCGTTAGAGCTGATAACTTCGGATACGCATCTGATAGCGTAGGGGAATTCCTCAACAGAAGGAAGTACGGGAACGAGAGAACGTTCAGCCAAAGCACCGTGACCGATTTCACGTCTGCCGGGGCCTCTTGATGACTTAGCTTCACCAACGGAGTAACCGGGCATATTGTAGTGGTGCATATAGCGCTTGGAATCCTCGCCGCCGATATCGTCAAGCATCTGCGCCTCGCCGATGGTACCGAGGGTAGCGATGGTAACTGCCTGAGTCTGGCCGCGGGTGAACATAGCGGAGCCGTGAGTACGGTTAAAGAGGCC
>JAFQOB010000341.1 GCA_017395725.1 Clostridia bacterium | reverse complement strand
ATAGACAAAGACGACATTGCCCAGGATAACGGGAAACAAACATATAACATATTAAAAGCAAACAAGGTGTTGGCGGGAAACAGAGGGAATATCAGCGTTATCCACACAATTCTGCTTACAAATATGGAAAAGACATTCAAGAACATCGGCGTCTTTGATTTTTCCATACCCCTCATAGCAGGAGCAAATATAACAGCCGGAGCCTCTAATATATATCCAAAACACATTATAAAAAGCTTACCTATACCTATCTCAACAACAGCCTGTTCCGTAGTAAACAATCCAAGCAAAAATCTCGGAATCAACGACACTACACATGCAAGAACTAACGTCAGTACTGTAACTGTCAAAACACCAACCAAAACCACTTTTTCAATTCGTTTATACTTCTTCGCACCGTAATTTTGTCCTACGTAGCTTACCGTAGCAGTACCGAATGCGCTTTGAGCAAGGCTTATGTAATTCGCTATACTCGTTCCCGCAGAACTTGCGGATATAAACTCTTTTCCAAACGAATTTATGGTTGACTGCAATGTGATATTTGCAAAATTAAACAGTATTGCATTAAGTCCGGAAGGAACGCCTATTCTGATTATATTTGCCAATTCGTCTTTATGAAATCTCATTTTCTTTAAATTAAATTTCATGTCATCATCACGTTTCATCATAATTCCCAACACCCACAATGATGATACCATCTGAGAAACAACAGTTGCAATAGCAACCCCCGCTTCTGCCATTTCAAAGAAAACTACTAAGATAAGATTTAATATAACGTTTACTGCCCCCGAAACACTCAATATATAGAGGGGGCGTTTCGTATCTCCGCTCGCCCTCAAAAGACCTGAGCAGAAATTATAAAGCATAGAAAATGGAGAACCCAAAAATATAATTGACATATATCGAACAGAATGATCTATTACGTCTGCAGGTGTATCCATCAATTGAAGTAGAGGTCTCGACAGCAATACTCCGACAATTGCCAAAAACAGACCGCTGAAAAGCGCCAAAGCTACTGACGTGTGAACAGTCTTACTTATACGCTCTTTATCTTTTGCACCGAAAAACTTTGCGCAGGTTACCGTTGCCCCAACAGACATACCAACAAACAGATTCAATATCAGATTGGTTACGTATCCGGTAGAGCCCACCGCTGCGTGTGCAGTAACACCCGCAAACTTCCCTACAACAATTTGGTCAGCGGTATTATAAAATTGCTGTAACAAACTTGTAGCTATAACAGGTAAAGCAAAAACTATCAACTGTTTAAATATTGGTCCCTGCGTAAGATCCATTCCTTTAGCATTCTTCAAAAAAAAATCCCTCTTTTCTTCCGTTTGCTTTCAAAAACAACGCACAAATGGCAAGCTCAAAAAAGCTTGCCAAAAAATACTATACCAATATCTTTCTGTCGTGGGTCATATCCACGTTGTTTGCATAAAGGTGAGACATATCCGAAAAACACAGACACTTAGGTGCTGTGAAACCGTTTTCATTATTCTTAAATTCAATTATAGTAACACCTGTATGAGTGGGTGCAAATGACGACCACATAATGTGCATAGGTATATGCAAAAGATGTGAAAGCCAAGTTCGCGTAAACACTGCATGACAAAACAAAGCAACTCTGTCTTCATTAGGTTTAAGGATTCTGTATATACCGTTCTCTTCTTTATATCCTAAACGCTCAAGAAATTCGTTACCGCTATCCTTTATGTAATTAAAAGCTTTCTCCATTTCCGATTCACGAAGAGCCTTTGTTTCAAAAGTTTTTTCAAAGGGAATATCTATTTCACCGTTTTCACGAAGCAAGGTATTCTGCAACAAAGTAACGGACTTTCTTTCACCGTTGGGATAAGTAGTCATTCTTTCTCCCTGAACCTCGTGTGTCCATTCTTCAATCGTATAAGGCAATCCCATAAGACGACAAGTAGGCTCGGCGGTTTCTATAGCTCTCCCCATAGGAGAAGAATAGATAACGTTAATTCCCGAATCCTTCATTCTTTTGGCAACTGCTTCGGCCTGAACCTTACCAAACTCTGTCAAGCAGTCATCTTTATAATTAGGGTCGCCATGTCTTACAATATACAAAAGCATATCGTTTCTCCTTTATTATCAACTTATATTATACTGTTCTTCGGATGTCCAACCTCTAACCCCTCGGCATACAAGTGAGAAGTATCCGTATAGCAAAAGCATTTCGGTGATGTAAACCCGTTTTTATGGTTTTTGAAGTCAATTATAGTTACACCGGTGTGAAAATGAGCGTAAAACGACGACCACATTATGTGAAGCGGTATGTGTAACAGCTCCGACAGCCATAATCTCGAACATATCGCGTGGCAAAACAGTGCTACTCTGTCATCGTTTGGTTTTATTATTCTGTATATACCATTTTCTTCTTTATAACCCAGACGTTCAAGAAAATCACGACCGTTATCTCTTATTCGGTTAAATTCTCCCTCAACCTTAGACTGAGCAAGTGCCTTGCACTCGAACATTCTCGGAAAAGGTATGTCCATCTCACCGTTTTCGCGGAGCAAAGTACTCTGTAAGTTGGAAATAGATATCAAATCTCCGTCAGGGTAAGTAGTCTTCTCTTCTCCGTGAAGCTCATACGCCCAAGGCTCAATTTTGTAATCGAGTCCTAAAAGACGACAAGTTGGTTCTGCGGTTTGAATAGCTCTTCTCATAGGCGAAGTATATACTGCATTTATATTTGACCTCTGCAACCTCTTCGCAACTGCTTCCGCCTGTTTTTTCCCTAATTCCGTCAATGAATCAGTAGCGTAATCAGGGTCTCCGTGACGGATTATATATAATAGCATTTTTTAAACCTCCGCACATATCAACTGTGTACTAATTATAACACATAACAAGGTATCAAACAAGCGACCTTTTCAAGATTTTTAAAAATTTTGTCATTTTTTTAGAACTTTTTTTCTGCGAAAAAGCAAAAAAGCTATTGACATTATTAAAACATTGTGATATTATAATCGAGTACGAAAAATAAATGCGCTGCTAGCTCAGTGGATAGAGTGCCCGGCTACGAACCGGTAGGTCGCAGGTTCGAATCCTGCGCGGCGCGCCAACAAAAGGACTTGATTTGTCAACTTGACAAATCAAGTCCTTTTGAATGATGTTTGCCTTCGGCAAATGATGTAGCTTTTGCTAATGATGACGGCTACGCCTAATGATGCCGCTTCGCTATTTTTCCGGGGCAAACATCGCATCATTGCGGAATGAAGTGAAGCAACATCGTTATGCGTAAGCATATCATCATATCGCGCATGCGATGCATCATTACTAATATAATCTTTAAAAAGGTGGCTTTTATGAAAGAAAACAAACTTGCAAGTCTTTCTATGGATTTTTCCGTAGATATAATAAATCTCGTTAAACAACTAAAATCCAATCACGAATCTATAATTTCCAATCAGATTGGAAGAAGCGGAACTTCTATCGGCGCAAATATTCACGAAGCACAATACGCACAAGGTAAAAAGGATTTTATTTCTAAACTTGAAATTGCACTAAAAGAAGCAAGTGAAACAGGCTATTGGCTTGAACTGTTACGCAGAACAAATTATATCGATGAAAACTTGTACAAAACCTTAAATTCAAAATGCACGTCTCTACGTGTAATGTTAATCTCATCATGCAGAACTGCCAAAGAAAATAACAAATGACACATTTGAAACAATAAAAAACCGAAAATATAAATTGTATTAAAGCAATTCATTACACATAGATAACAAAACAAGCTTCCCTTTCCGTTTTATTGGAAAAGAAAGCTTGTTTTTATATATTCATTTTACATATTATTTCCGTTATTCGAATCATTATAGTCAAAGCCGTTGTTTATATCAAAAGTCGGCTGTTCGGGTGGCAATTCGGGATGTTCTTTTTCGTATTTTTTTAACTTAAAATATCCGGATATTCCGCTAATCATCGAAACAATCATCCAACCGTGAAATACTGCATCCATTATCATATCAGCAGTAATACCGCACCATACAAACATTATTACAGTATCAACAACCAAAAGAACCAATGCGGCTATTATACCGCCGACTTTTTCTTTTTTCGCAAAATACCAACATAAAACGTACATTAAAATGATAAGCAATGCAGCACTGACAAAGAACGCAAACACTCCGTTATTCATAAAATTATAATCAGCAATGTTACCCTCATAATACTCTGCAGGATATTTACCGCATAAATACATACCGAGGTCGAGAAGCAAATACGGTACCCAAGCAGTGAACAAAAAATATGTATTTGATTTTGCAAACAACAACACACAGTTGATTAACGTAAAAGCAACAACCAACAATATGTTTGCACAAGCAGAACCATAACCTCTCTCATATAATTGTTTTTCATTTAACTGAGTCTGATTTTTGTTACCGAATAATTTTCCCATATTATTTCTCCCATAATATTATTGTACAACATAATTTTAACACCCTCTACGCTTTTTGTCAACATATTTCACAACAACTCTGTTTGCATATTTGTTTGCATAAACACTAAATTTATGCATATTCATCGTCAAAAACGCTACATTTCCTGAAAAAAACTTCTTTTTATTATAGTAATATGCAAAATCGAACAAAAGCTCTTGATTTTTTGAATGAATAGTGATATAGTGATAATATAAAAAAATTATATTGTGAGGTTGACATTATGAAAAAAATAATCGCATTACTTTTAACAATCGTACTTTGTACAGCCGTTCTCGCAAGCTGTGGAAGCGCTGCTGACAAGCAGAGCCTTGAATCAATCAAGGAAAAAGGTGAACTCGTTGTTTACACAAACGCTGAATTCCCTCCTTTTGAATATCTTGCAAACGGCGAACCCACAGGTGTTGATATGGACATCGCTAAGGCAATCGCTGACGAAATAGGCGTTGAGCTTAAGGTTGAAAACGTTAAGTTTGATACTATTATTTCTTCCGTTCAGTCCGGTAAAGCTGCTATGGGTGCTGCAGGTATTACAGTTACCGACGAGAGAAAAGAATCAGTTGATTTCTCTGTTTCTTACACAACAAGCACACAGTACGTTATTCTTCCTACTGATGCTGAATATGCAAACATTACCTCTCTCAAGGGTATGGAAATCGGCGTTCAGCTCGGTACAACCGGTGATTTCATTATTTCCGATGAAGTAAACGGCTACAAGGATGATGACGGCAATGACGTAAAAGGCGTTCTTCAGGATTCCGGTGCATCTGTTACTACATACAACAACGCGAACCTTGCTGCAGAAGCTCTTAAGTCCGGCAAGATCAAGGCTGTTGTAGTTGATAAGCTCCCTGCAGAACTTATCGCAAAGAACAGCGACGGAAAGCTTAAGGCTGTTGAACTTGTTTACGAAGACGGCTCCAACACTGCTGAATCCTATGCAATCTGCGTTGCAAAGGGCAACGATACTCTTCTTGAAGTTGTAAATAAGGTAATTAAAGACCTTCTCGACAGCGGTAAGATCGACGAATTTATCGTTACACACACAACAAACGCTCTCGCATAAGTTATTCGTTTAAACTCAATAAAGCTATTCTACTCTCCCCCGCTTTTCAGCTGTGGGAGAGTAGTATTGTAAATCCATTTTTTATTACTTATAAAAAGGTATTTGAATTATGCAGTTTTTTGAATCGATAGCTCAGCAATTTAATAAAACGTTTATTGTTGACGACCGATATATGTACTTTCTCAAAGGGTTGCAGAACACCATAATAACAGCCCTCGCAGCAACCTTAATGGGTATAATAATCGGTATTATCATTGCTATTATAAAAGTATTACATAAAAAGACGGGAAAGTTAAAAATCCTTAATTGGATTTTTGAGCTTTACACAACTGTAATAAGAGGTACACCTGTTGTTTTACAGCTTTTGATTTCGTATAATCTTATTTTCGTTTTTTCAAACAATGCCGTAATGATTGGTATTTTTGCTTTCGGTATAAATTCGGGTGCATACGTTTCTGAAATAATCCGTGCAGGAATTATGGCAGTTGACGACGGACAGACAGAGGCGGGCCGTTCCCTCGGACTCTCTCAGCTTCAAACAATGCGTTTGATCGTATTGCCTCAGGCATTTAAAAACGTACTACCCGCTTTGGGAAATGAGTTTATAGCCCTCTTAAAAGAGACGTCGGTTATCGGTTATCTCGGTGTTATGGACTTGACAAAGGCGGCAGAATCGGTTATCAGCCGTACCGCTAACGTATATTTCCCATATCTGACAATCGCAATTATTTATCTTATAATGGTTCACGGCTTGTCAAAGCTGTTCAATATGCTCGAAAGGAGATTTGCGCAAAGTGATAGAGGTTAAGAATTTATGTAAATCCTTCGGCAAAAACGATGTTTTGAAAAACATTGACTACAAGATAGAAAAAGGCGAAAAGATTGTTATTGTAGGCCCTTCCGGTTCGGGTAAGAGTACCTTTTTGCGTTGCTTAAATCTTCTTGAGATTCCCACGTCAGGCGAAATTTGGTTTGAAGGAATACAGGTTAACGGAAAGGCAACAAAAATCGATACCGTCAGACAAAAGATGGGTATGGTTTTTCAGCAGTTTAATCTTTTCAATAATAAGAACATACTCGACAATATTACTCTCGCCCCCATAACCTTAAAGCTGCAAACAAAAGAAGAAGCAGAAGCGAAAGCAATGGCACTCCTTGAAAGAATAGGACTTGCCGATAAAGCAAAGGCATATCCCTCACAGCTTTCAGGCGGTCAGAAACAGCGTGTTGCGATAGTCAGAGCATTGGCTATGAATCCCGACGTTATGTTGTTTGACGAGCCCACTTCAGCCCTCGATCCCGAAATGGTTGGAGAAGTATTACAGCTTATGAAGGAACTTGCAAATGATGGTATGACAATGGTAGTTGTTACACACGAAATGGGCTTTGCAAGAGAAGTTGGAACAAAGATTTTGTTTATGGACGAAGGAAAGATTATGGAGGAAGCTCCTCCTCAGGAGTTCTTCAGCAATCCCAAACACCCAAGACTTCAGGATTTCCTTTCGAAAGTGCTATAGTAAAAATGCGTGTAGGCTTTGCCCACACGCATTTGTTTTACCAAATCATAACCACCGGCTAAGCCGGTGGTTTGCTCAGGCGTATAACGCCATATTACTGGCGGGGCTGAAAGCCCACCGAATAATCTGCCAGCCGCAAGCGGTCTCAAGCTACCGCTAAAGCGGTTGGCTTATTTTTTGCTTTTTGCTACCGGCTCACCCGTAAACGGGTCTACCAATTCTTTCAAACTCATTTGTTCGTACGCCAAATCTTCTTGTAGTTGGTTTCTTATGTACTCGGCTATTGCCTTTTTGTTTTTTCCCACTGTATCTACATAATTGTGGTTTTAGCTGGCACAAAAAATTATCTTCTCGTT
>JAFQOB010000026.1 GCA_017395725.1 Clostridia bacterium | reverse complement strand
CCAAAGACTTATTGCTTCGGGAATGACAGACAAGCTTTATGAGAGAAAGATTACTACTTTTGTAAGAAGCGTGTTTTTGCAAGGCTTATTTTTCCTTGAGCCCGACACAGTAACCGACCCCATTCTTTTGGAACACGCGGTGCCTAAGATTAAGCTGTTGCGTGAATGTGCCGAAAGAGAAAATATGTCGGTAGCTCAACTTGCTATAGCATATATGCGTAGTATAAAGGGTGTAACAAGCCTTGTTTTAGGTGCAGATACAGCCGAACAGGTAAAGATGAACGCAGATTATTTTAATACGAAGGCTATCAGCGAAGAAACCAACAGTATAATAAAAAAAGCTTTTGCAGACGTTGATATACCCGCAATAATGACAGTACTGTCAAGACCCAAAAAATAAAAAAAGGATGTGAAAACTATGTTTCCACTTGGAAATAAAGAACTTAAAATAGGTATTCTCGGTATGACCGAGGGCAACGGACACCCATATTCGTGGAGTGCAATGTTTAACGGTTATACCAAGGAATATATGGACCAATGCGAATTTCCCGTTATTCCCCAATATTTGTATAAACAGCCCGAGCACACTTTTGGTATCCCCGGTGCAAAGATAACCCATATATGCTGTACGGGATATGCCGAAAGAGAAATGGCAGAAAAAATGGCAAAGGCATCAAATATACCTAACGTTGTTGATGACCCGCTTGAAATGATAGGCAAGGTTGATGCCGTTATATGTGCAACTGATATCGGTGCCGAACACGTAGAGAGATGTAAACCCTTTCTTGATGCAGGTATTCCTATGTTTATTGACAAACCGTTGGTTGACAACGAAGAAGACCTGAAGACTTTTATAAAGTGGAGAAATGAAGGTAAGCATTTTATATCGTCATCATCTTTGCGTTACTGCAAGGAACTGGAGATTTATTACGAGAACCCTTATGAATTGGGTAAATTAATGTATATCTGCCGTCCTATGCCTAAAAAATATGAAACCTACGGAATCCACGCACTTGAATCAATTTACCCCTTGCTTGGTCCCGGATTTATTTCAGCACAGAATACAGGAACGTACGAACAGGCAATGGTACACTTGAAACACGAAAGCGGTTGCTATGTTGATATTGCCCAAGGAATCGGTATGGCGGGTGCGGGTATAACCATTATCGGAAGTGCCGGTTCAAAATACGTAACGACGGACGATTCATATTATTGCTTTAAAAAGCAGCTCGATTTGTTTGTTGAATGGTTGAGAACCGGTAAGGAGCCTGTTCCTTTTGAACATACGGTAGAGCTTATGAAGCTTGTTATCGCAGGACTCCGCAGCCGCGACGAAGGCGGCAGAGAGGTGTTCTTGTCGGAGATTAACCCTTAAACCTTTTTGAAAAAAGGTTTAAGAATCCAAAAACTTTGAATAACGGGTCTGTGCTTCCTTCGATGATTTTCACTAATCATCAGTAAGTAAGACCCTTTTTATTTTTTCCTTATAATTTTGAAAAAAAGGTTCAAGAATCCAAAAACTTTGAACAATGGGTCTGTACTTTCTTTGATGATTTTCACTAATCATCAGTAAGTAAGACCCTTTTTATTTTTTCCTTATAATTTTGAAAAAAAGGTTCAAGAACCCAAAAACTTTAAAACAAAAAACTGTAGCGTTTTTTATCGCTACAGTTTTATTAATTTATTAAGTATTTTCTTGTCCTTCGGTAATCTCTTTTGGCTTCTTTTTTCTGTCAAACGACATAAGATAACAACCGAACAAGATACCGCCGCTTATCAAGAATACAGGAGACAGAGTGCCTATCGCTTTTGCAAGGAAACCGAATACGACCTCGCCAATAGTCTGACCGCCGCTGTTACCCATATTACGAAGAGCAAGGGCAGGACTGCGGTTGGAAGAATTACTTGCATTGGAAAGCTCAATAAGCGCCAAGGGGTTTACAAGACCGTTTGCAAGACCGAACAAGAGTGCGAAGAACATAATTACTACAACCTTTGTTCCCTCTTCAGGCAAACCGAGTTTTGAAATAATAGCTGTAATTTCGTTGGTCAATCCCATACCGAATATGGAAAGGGCAATTACAAACAAGCTGAGTCTGAGAAGTCTTGCCGAGCCGATAAGCTTTGAAAGCCAACCGAGAAAAGCTCTGACAAATATTGCAGAAAACTTCATAGCCGCAGCAACAAGGGTAGCCGTTGCCGCGCTGAGCAACAAAGTATCTTCACCGAATGCCTGAGTATATGTAGAAACAACGTCAACAGCAAAATATACGGCAGCATTGAGGAAAACAATCTTCATCAAAGGACCGTCTTTTAGAACAGAACCGACCTTGGCTGGTTCTTTCGTCTTTCCGCCTGTAACGTTTTTTATTATACAAGCAAGAACAAGGGAAATGCCCGAGGCAACGCAAGAAAGCATCAAAACGTAGAAGTAATCGCCGCTGAAGCTTGACTTCAGGAAGAACTCAGTAAGGAACATAGCCGCAAGAAGAGGACCGATAAACTGACCTATAGCGTTTATAAAGGTAAGATATCCAACGTATTTGTCTCTTCCCTCTTCCTTAGGAAGTCCGGTAATAACGTAATGACCGCATATCAAGAAAATACCGTGAGATGTACCGAACAGCAATATGCTTATTGTAATAAGAGTACCTGCAAAAAATGCGCCCCCGCCTACTGTATTACTCAAAAACGGTGTAAATGCAAGTAACAGTCCTGCCGCAAGATACATAACAGCTCCTGTAATAAGCTGAGGCTTCTGACCTTTTCTCTGAATCCACTTGCTCAGGAATATAGCATTAATAACCTGCACCAAGCTAAACAGTGCCAAAATAACACCCGCCACGTCAGCGCTTACTCCGGCATCATCAAGCATACTTTTCATATACGGCTTTGTACACATAAAGGCTATGTAATGGAAAAAGTCCATCATCATTACAAGCCAAGCCGTCTTTGTACTCTGATTCAATTTCACAGTAAATTCCCCTCTATTCTATAAATATATACCAACATATTATTTTACTCTTTTCGTGTAATTTTTCAAGTCTTTTTCAAAACAATTAACAAAAATAAAGAGTAATACCCAAATTTTAAGGATATTACTCTTATTTTCACTCAATTTTTATTCTTTTTTCAGCTAACCGCCTGTTAACGTACCCTCTCAAAAGAGTATAAATAACGGCAGTTAAAGGAATAAAGAAAATAATACCGAAAAGTCCCATAACGTTACCGCCCACAAGCGCTGCCAAAAGTGTAAGCAAGGGAGAGAGACCAACCGAGCCGCCGACAACGTGGGGATAAATAAACTGCGTTTCAACAAACTGTATAATACAGAATATTATAATACTTATAAGTGCTTGCATAGGACTTACGAGCAGTATAAGAAACGCACCGATAAAACAAGCGGCAAACGCGCCTACGTATGGAACAAACGCCGATATTCCCGTCAAAATTCCAATAAGACCCGCGTAGGGCAAACGGAATATTGCAAATGCTATGGTAATAAGCAAACCGAGTATACAAGCCTCAATACACTGCCCCGAAAGATACTGCGAAAAAATTCTGTTTGAAAGATTGGCAACGTCGCATATTTTATCGGCAATATTCTTTTTCGTAAAGGTATAAAGAAGCTTCTTTGCCTGTCTTGAAACAGCATCCTTACTTACGAGAACGTAAAGAGAGATAACCAGTGCAAAAATTACACTTGCAACTCCCGCAACGGTATTGGAAGCAAAGGATATCACAGAGCCGAGCACCGTTTCAGCACCCGAACCGATTTTTTCAATAAGATTATTAATATCAATTGAAGAAAACCAAGCGGTAACACTGGTTGCATCGATATCGTGCTTTTCAAGATATTTTACAAGTTCGGGAATCTTATCTTTAAGAATATTGTAAATACTCTTAACCGAATCAACGATTTCAGGTATAGCCAAGGTAGCAACAAGGGTCAATACCAAGCATACGCACAAAAGGGTAAGAACAAGACAAATAATATTAACAATACGTTTAGACAGCCTTTTTGATTTAGGGAAGGTCAAATAAAGCAACCTTTCAAACGACTTCATAGGCACGTTAAGCACAAATGCAATTATAAGCCCGATTATAATAGGCAAAATAAGCTTTCCAATGGCAATAACCAAATTCAAAATTGCTCTGATTTTTGTTACACCCACAAAAAGCACAATCGCAAACGTTATGAGAAACATTATACTACGCATTATCTTCTTGTCCACAATTCTTCACCCCTTTTTTGTAAATAATCAAATATCAGCCGAATATACCCTTCTTTTCCGTAACGGAAACAACCTCAAATCCCAAAGAAGCTACTGCATTTTTAAGAGTATCATCAGCAACTTCGGTTTTAACAGTACAAACAGCAACTTTTTTTGCAAGATTAACTTTTGCACTAACACCCTCGATAGAATTAAGTGCATTTTCAACCTTAGCAGCACACTTTACACAGTGCATACCGTTTATTTCAATAATCTTTTTCATAGTATTCTTCCTCAATTATCAAATGAATTTACAAGGTCAACGCGTCTCTGGTGTCTGCCGCCCTCATATTCGGTGGTAAGAAAAGCGTTAACAAGCTCAAAAGCAAGTCCCGCGCCAACAACTCTTTCACCGAAGCAAAGAACGTTTGCATCATTGTGCTGTCTTGTTGCTTTTGCGGAGAAAGTATCTGAAACACAAGCGGCTCTGATGCCCTTGTGCTTGTTTGCAACCATAGACATACCGATACCGGTACCGCAAACAAGAATACCCTTTTCTGCTTTTCCCTCCTGAATTGCAGTACAAAGCTTGTGTGCATATTCGGGATAGTCTACCGATTCTGCGGAATTTGTACCGAGGTCAATATATGTGATATTCTTTTCGTCAAGGTATTTTTTTACCTGCTCTTTGAGAGCAAAGCCTGCGTGGTCACTTGCTATTACTATAGGTAACATTTT
>JAFQOB010000340.1 GCA_017395725.1 Clostridia bacterium | reverse complement strand
ATATTGAAGACGTTAAAAGAACAGTCGATAAAGATACAGTGCTTATTTCCGTTATGGCGGTAAATAACGAGACCGGTGCCGTATACGACGTACAAAATATATTTAAAACTGCAAAGACAATCAACCCTAATATTACTACACACTGCGACTGCGTACAGGGCTTTATGAAAATTCCCTTTTCGCCCACAAGATTTAACGTTGATATGTGCACCGTAAGCTCACATAAAATACACGGTCCCAAGGGATGCGGCGCGCTCTACGTTTCTGCAGACGTAATAAAAACAAAAAGAATCGTACCTATTATCTGTGGCGGCGGTCAAGAGGGTGACTACCGTTCGGGCACGGAAAATATGCTCGGAATATGCGGCTTCGGCGGGGCTTGTGAATATATGCTTCCTAATCTTGCCGATAATTTCAAAAAAATATCAGAGCTAAAAGCGTACGCCAAGGACAAGCTATCTAACCTCGTTACTTTTAACGAACCTAAAATTAGCGCACCGCACATTTTGAATCTGACCTTGCCGTCAATAAAAAGTGAAACTATGCTTCACTATCTTTCAAGCGAGGGGATATTCGTATCAAGCGGCTCAGCTTGTTCGTCAAACCACGCCAAAAAAGCAAGTCACGTTCTTCTCGCCTTCGGCATTGGCGAAAGAGAGGCAGACTGCTCACTTAGAATAAGCTTTTCGGAAGAAAACACAAAAGAAGAAATAGACAAGCTTTCTACAGCCTTGCATAACGGAATAGAAAGACTTGCGAAAATAAATTAAGTAAAATAATACTCATAACGGAGGATTAAAAATGATAAAAATTGACCATCTGGTTAAACATTTCGGAGACAAAAAAGCTGTAAACGACATCAGCTTTACTGTTGAAGCAGGTGAAATAGTCGGTTTCCTCGGTCCTAACGGTGCGGGTAAATCTACTACTATGAATATTCTTACAGGCTACCTCTCTTCCACTTCGGGTTCGGCTATGATAGACGGCGTGGACATACTCGAAAATCCTATGGAAGCAAAGAAAAAGATTGGCTTTCTTCCTGAACAGCCTCCCCTTTATCTTGATATGACGGTAGAAGAATATCTGAATTTTGTATATGAGCTTAAAGGTTGCACCTTGAACCGCAAAAAGCATCTCGCTGAAATATGCGACGTGGTAAAGATCACAAACGTATACAAGAGAATGATAAAGAACCTTTCAAAAGGCTACAAACAGCGTGTAGGTATTGCTCAGGCCCTTATAGGAAATCCGAAGGTTATAATCTTCGACGAACCTACCATAGGACTTGACCCCAAGCAGATAATTGAAATAAGAAACCTTATCAGAACCTTGGGCAGAGACCACACGGTTATTCTCAGTACACACATACTCCCTGAGGCTCAGGCAGTTTGCGACAGAATTATTATCATTAACGAGGGTAAGGTCGTTGCAAACGAAAAGAGAGAAAACCTCACCAATCTTATTCAGGGCAACAGACGCTTTGAGGTTCAGATATGCGGTCCTCAAAAAGAGGTTATGTCCGAGCTTAAGAATATGCAGGGCATCGCTAAGGTTGAATATCTTGGAAGCGCCGAGCTTGACAGTAACTCCTTTATGGTTGAAAGCCAGCCCGGAATCGATATAAGAAAGACCTTGTTCTATGCTTTGGCTAAAAATAACTGGCCCCTTATCGGCATAGACGCTATGGGTGCAACCCTTGAAGACATATTCATTTCTTTGGTTGATAAAGCCAAGGAACAACAAAAAACAAAACGCACGAGAGTGCAGAAATAAGGAGGAAAAGAAAGATGCTTGCAATTTTCAAAAGAGAACTCCGTTCTTATTTTTCAACGTCAATCGGCTATATCTTTGTAGGTATATTCCTTGCATTAAGCGGCGCTTTGTTTTCATACACAACACTTCAGCAACGTGAAGAAAGCGACTCGTCTTTTTACTTTACCCTTATGCTCTTTGCTTTCGTTGTAATTCTTCCCCTTTTAACAATGAAGCTTTTCTCTGAAGAAAGAAAACTCAAAACAGAACAGCTTTTGCTTACATCTCCCATAAGCCTTTGGAGTATGGTATTTGCAAAGTTCCTTGCAGCATACGCTATTTTCGCAATTACTTTCTTGGTAAGCTGTTTGAACTTCGTTATTCTGTTTAACTATGGTTCTCCCGAGCTTCCTATAATTCTCGGAAACATTATAAGCATATTGCTCGTAGGTGCGGCATTTATTGCAATCGGTGTCTTTGTATCGGCTTTGACAGAAAACCAGCTTATAGCAGCATTCGGTACAATGGCTATATTGCTCGTACTTTTGCTCCTCGGTGTTGCTTCATCTTACGTAAACTTTACACCTATACGTTTGATTATTAACTGGTTGTCTATCTTTACAAGATACACACCTTTCACTTACGGTGAATTCAGCTTTAGCGCTATAGTTTACTACGCATCGATTACCTTCGTATTTTTATTCCTCACCGTGCGCATATTTGAAAAGCGCCGTTGGGATTGATGTGAATTGAATGGAGGACTAAAAATATGGACATTAAATCATTTTTCAAAAAGAAAAAATTTAAATACGGCTCAGCCGCTATTGCGTTTACCTGCGTATGCATTGCTATGGTAGTAATATTTAACGTAATATTCTCTGCCCTTGCAGACAAATTCCTTTGGTCTGTGGATATGACAAGCGAACAGCTCTTCACCCTTTCCGATGCAACCCACGAGCTTCTCAAAGACGTTGACGAAGAGATTACCATTAATTTCTGTCAGCCTCTTGATACCCTTGTTGAAAATGAGGTGCAAAACCTTATTTATCAATGCGCAAAAGAATATGAAAAGCACTTCGATAATATAAAGGTTGAATATCTTGACATTATCACCAATCCCGCAGCCATTGAAAAATATGCAAACAGCTCAAACACAAGAATACAGACCACAAGTGTAGTTGTAACAAGCGAAAACGATTTCAGAACATTTACCCGCGATTCGTTCTTTGCAACCGACAGCGAAACATCTGAAGTATTGGCATTTGACGGAGAGCTTAAGCTTACTTCAGCAATTCTTCAGCTTACCTCTGACAGCCCTATAGCATATTTCTCAACAGGTCACGGAGAGACAACCGGTACAAACGACAGTACAAGACCTGACCTTTGGAAGCTTTTCGAAACTGCAGGTTATGACGTAAGAACTATCGACCTCTCAAAAGAAGAATTTGACGAAGAAGCACAAGTTCTTATAATCAATGACCCTATAAAAGACTTCCTCGGCTTTAACGATGCCGTAAACGAAATTGATAAAATCGCAAAATTCCTCGACAACCTCGGTAACCTTATGGTGTTTATCGACCCCGAGACTCCCGATCTTCCCGAGCTTGAGTCTTTACTTGAAGAATGGGGCATAAAGGTAGAGGACGCAGTTATTAAGGATAGCGTAAACGCTCTTTCCGCAGACGGTTTGAAGCTTAATGCGTACTATCCCACAGACACAATGGGTTCGGGACTTCATACTTCTCTCAGAAACCACGATTCCATTCCGAAAACTATTGTTAACTACGCAAGACCTATTTCAATTCTTTGGGGCGTTGACGGAAACGACATAACAAACTCAGTTTCAACAAGACACGCATCTGCCGTTCTTACAACTTACAATACTGCAAAAGCATATTCGTTCGGTGAAGAAAAAGAACTCGAAAGCAAGTCTCCCTTTAACCTTATGACAATTACCCGCGAAGAACAGATTATAGATAACGAAATCTATTACTCCTACGTTATGGTAACAGGTTCTACAGATTTTGCTCTTGATTCATACCTTCACAGCTCAGCATACGCAAACAGCGAAATTCTTTATTCTGCAATGCGTTTTATGGGTAAAGAAACAGTACCCACCAATATTGCACATAAATATCTCGAGGACGAGTCGCTTGAAATTACAACCGAAGCGGCAAACAACTGGACACTTGCAGTTACGGTAATTATGCCCGTAATCGTGTTTGCTATCGGTGTTGTTATCCAAATAAGGAGAAAACACTTATGATAAAGAAACGAATAATTCTTATATCTCTTATTGCAGTCGCTTTTGTCGCTTTGCTTTGTGCCTATATTTTCGTCATAGCTCCTATGATAGAAGAAAACGGCGAAGAAGAAAATAAAATTGAGCTCCTTGAGGGCGAGGTTTGGGCAACTTCTAAGACAATATTAATGTTTGACCACGTAGAACGTGCAAATATTCAATCTATTGAAGTTTTTAACAAAAACAACAACTATAAATTCTACTACGACGAAGCAAAAAAAGATTTCTTTATTGAAGGGTACGAAAATGCACCCTACAGCAAAGAAATGATTGCTACCCTTGTTTCAAACGCGGGATATCCCGTAACAATGAAAAGAGTGGTTGACAAAACAGATGACCTCAGCCAGTATGGACTTGCTGAAAGCGATAACCCTGCATATTATATTCTTACTACACGCAAAGGTGAAACGTATAAAGTATATATCGGTAATATGGTACCTACAGGAGCCGGATATTACACAAAGTACGAAAAACGCGATGCGGTGTATATAACAGAAGCCTCAATATCACAGACTCTTCTCGGCAGAATTGAAAATTTGATTACTCCTATGCTCTTCCTTCCCACCACACAGTCGGATTACTTCCTCGTAAAAGATTTGATTCTTGCAAAGGGCGATAAACCTTTTATCCAGGTTACAACAGAAACAAAGGAAGCTCAAACCGATGAAGGCGCAAAATATGAGGATTTCGTAGGTTATAAGATGGAATACCCAGCAGAGTACACAGTATCCACAAACTATGACGTTATGCTTCAAGGCTTTATGGAGCTGTACGGTAACTCTGTATTAGAGCTTTGCAAAGACGGAGAAATCTTTTCAGACGAATTATTAGAAAAATACAACCTAAAAAAACCTGCTTATGAACTTGCATTTACACATAACGGAATAAAAAATGATATACTCATAAGCGAAAAAACGGAAGACGGCGTATACTACGCTTACTCACTGCTTTTCAATACAATATGCGATATCCCCGCAGAGCTGTTTAATTTTCTTGAATGGGAATTAATAGACTATATTGAAAAGCCTCTTTTCCAATATAATATCACTGATATTGACAGCATAACCGTTACAGCAAAAGATTTTAACGAAACGTTTATTGTATACACCTCTGAAGGTGAAACAGTTACCAATCCGGTAACAGGTGCAACGACTACAAAAACAGATATAAAAGTTAAAATCAAAAATTCCGACACCTACGTAAAAGACCCTCAGAACTTCAGACAGTTCTATATGGGCTTGCTTACAACAAACCTTGTAACATACGCTGACGTAAAGGATACCGAGGGACTTGAGTGTCTGGCTACACTAAAAATAGTTACACGTGACGGTAAAAAAACAGAGTTTGCATTTTACCCTTATGCAACAAGACGTTGCTTGTTTACACTTAACGGCAAAGGCGAATTCTACGTATTGAAAGACGCCATTGACAAAATGGTAAGCGACGCTAAGAAACTTATCTCCGGCGAAACAGTAAACTATCAAGATAAAGATTAAAATAAAAAAGGACTTTTTCAAGTCCTTTTTTTATTGCTTTTTAGGGTTGTCCGTAAGTCCTGCAAGATAGTCTATACTTGTATCGTACAGCTTCGCAAGCTTTACCATAATTTCAAGGGGAACAGGCCGTTCTCCTCTTTCGTATTTTGAATACAAAGACTGGTCACATACTAAATATTTTGCCACGTATTTTTGCGTGTAATCATTGTCCTCACGCAAATCTCTTATTCTTAATCTCATATCAGTCTATTCTTGTTTCATAAAATTTGTTGTTTTTGATACTTCTTACGGCAGAATATCCGTCATTCAAAGGCATTAGCGTTATTTCTTCTACTATATTTCCAATATCTGATAAATAGAGCGTTTCTCCCTCTTTCAGATTAAAAGGAACTGCCATTTGATGATACTTTTCACTGCCCGAATAGTTGTCACAGTAAATCGTGATTTTACCCTGGGGCTCAATTATTCTTGCAGGAAGAGTATATTTACCCAGCTTTTTCTCGGTGTCACTCAAAGAATAGCCGTATGTAGATACAGCATCGGTAACAGATGGATTGTAAAGAACAATATAGTCATTTGAACCCTCGGAAGAATACTCAAGCACCGTAAGATGCATATTCTTCTTAGGAACAACGTGAGCTTCAACCTCAACTGTCTTTTGGTTAATATAATACTCGCTTATATAAAGTTCAGGAGTAGAAACTATATTACCGTTAACAGTCCAATGAGAAAACTCATATCCAACCATTGGATTGCATATATACGTCGCACCGTGTTCGATTACGTAAGTACCGCTAAATTCTTTATCAATCACCCAATTGCCTGTTGTTATATAACAGTTTTCGGGATTCTTAATATTAACCGTATACGTTTTCCCGCTAAGTTTAAAGGCTCTTCTCAAGTCCGCTATTACCGTTTTCGGCCTTGATTTAGCGTAAGTTCTGATTTCCTCGACAGCATTAAGCATAGTTTTCAAATCGGAAACTACATATTTACTGTCACTTGTATAATGTTCTAATTCTGCCAACCTTTCCTCATGCATACTATTTGTGGTTGCAAGATAATTCTCGGCAGAACAAGCGCCGTTCATAAGCTCCATCAGGTAGCCGATAAACATATCCACACACTCATCACGCTTCATAAGACTACGGAAAATTCCGCTTCTCGTCCCCTTTGTAATAAGATTATTGTTCAGGATATCCTTTTCGGCGCCCCAAAGCCAGTCCATATCGTGAGGAAGGAAACGCCACTTTCCGTCAAATATAGTTCCCTCTTGGTATTCCTCGCCCTCTGCAGCAAAGTATCTATAACTCTTATGATTATTGTTTGGCCAGTCATTGTTGTTTATATACACATTAAACGCATAATAGAACAAATAATCTTCTACACTTACCCGAGAGCAGAAATTTGCATATACCTCATCATCAGTCATATCGGCTGCCTTAAAGGTCTCGACCATATCATTCCAATCGTCGTAGAAAAATTGGTCCTCTTCTATCGAATCAATTTCATAACGTTTGTCGGGCTTACTGTTCTCAGGTCCCGAGGCAACAGCCATTATACCGGAATATGCACCAAAGTTATCCTCAAACCACTTGTCGCTTATAACCTCGTGCGCCCACATACTGCCGTAGTACTCACCATTAATAAACACGGCTACCGGCTCAACGAGCTGAGCACCAATCATTCCCGCTTGATATGCCAAAGTTTGATGAACCTCATCTCGTATCTGTGAAGCCTTTACGTCACTGCCGCCGGAACGAAGCAAAATACGTTTATAATCCGTGATAATTCTGCCCGAACCGTCCCATGCATACTGATCACCGAACAGTTGATATGAAAACTTATTGTTTATAGGTTCATAGTCCGACCTTGCAAAAAGCTTGATAGATTTAAGTTTAGATGCTCTTGAATACGCCCCTGCAGGACGGGCACCCACAGTCTGATTAATAACCTGTTTACCCTCGGTAGTAAAGAACTCAACGTTTACTACGCGTTCTGCATCCCAACCGCGAAGCATATAGCCCGCAGGAGAAATAGCTATAGGTTTTTCTCCCGGATGCTCTTTTATCCAGTCATCACGCAGCTTCCCCGCAACAAGAATACCGTTTTCATATCCAAAAAGCTTTTCGGGGTCGCAGGTAATAAACACCGTAAGATTTGTAAATCTCTCGTTCACGGTTCCGCCTACAACGTACGTGCTGATAATAGGCTCTCCCCAACTGCCGTTGGGAAATAACGGTCTTGCAGTTATACCGTAAACAGTCATATCATTCTTCGCACCGCGCAAAGAAATGCCCTTGCCTTCATACTTTTTGCATTTTGATATTTCCACTGATTCGCCCGGAACGTTCCCATCTGTTGTATAGTAAATATCACACTCTTTATTCTTCGCTATTACTACGTTAATAACCTTACTATAAAATCCCGGTTCGGTTTCAAAATAAATATCACCTTTATTTTCGTCTGTTTGCTGAATATCTGTATCTAACGAAGAATCAAGGTCATCACCTAAAGCAAACACAAATGCCGTTATAGCAATCAGTAATATCAAAAAAGCAATTACACTTTTTAAATATTTATTCATTCTGTTTCTCTTTTTTACATATCGCTTGTAAATTCAACAAGCATAGCGTTTTTTACACCCTCAATAGAAAGAAATTTGTCCTGAAGCTTTCTTGAAAACTCTCTTCCGCTAACCTGAATGGTTATTTCGCCCTCGTCTTTTGTACGAATACTGTTTTTCAATTTATAGAAAGGACTTGGAAGCACTTTATCAACTGCCTCTTTTGCACTGTTATCATATTTTACAACTATAAGATATCTCTTAACCCCAAATCGAAGAAGTACGCCTACAACGTATACAGCAGCTATAAATAGTGTACAATAAATTGCCGTCTTATAAAGACCTGCACCGCAGGTAATACCGACAGCTACCGACCAGAACAGAAATCCCACGTCAAGCGGGTCTTTTACTGCCGAACGGAAACGAATAATACTCAAAGAACCTACCATACCCAGCGAAAGCACAATATTGGCAGAAATCGTCATAATGATAAAGGTAGTAATAAGTGAGGTCATTACAAGCAAGAGGTTAAAATTCTCACTGTAGCAAGTGCCTCTGTAAAAAAGTCTGTACACAAGATATATGATTATACTGCACGCCAAGGCAATACCTATTCCCATCATTATATCTTTAGTGTCAAGCTCAAGCAAAAGTCCCGACTGTTGAATAGCCGATTTAAAGTCATTTATCAGTGTTTTCATTTTTTACCTCCAACTTGGGAATTATTTATAATAATATTATTATTTTTTAAGTAAGCTCGGCAAAGCATATATTTTGATGCCGCCAACGGCTTGTATCCTATAGACAACATCTGCCAAATCATTGTCGGCAGATATTCATCAAATTTCACTTCAAGAATAACCTCATTACGAGGAAAAATATATCCGCTTTTAAATTCAGGGGCAAAAAAGTCATTTGTATTGATTCCGCAAGCAAGCTCTTTATCAAAAGTTATTCTGGTGTTTGAAAGCGGGTGAATATACGCTTCTCTTACGTAATCAACCACAACAGACGGCTTCAGCTCCTTTTCTCTGTTCAATGCAAGAACAGTTTTTGAAAGCTCGTCATTCCTTTCTAAGAAAGGGTCAAAATCATTTACAAGGACTTTTTTAAATATATCGCGGTCAATCCTTATACTCGTTTTGTTTATCTTACTTTGCTTTTTCTCTTTACATTCAAGGGAAATAACAGAGGGATTATAATTATACGCCCTTATTCTGTATTTCTTTCTGTTTGTATCCCCCGAAAGCTTTTCATAATAAGACGTATCGTACATATCGTCCAAATAAAGACTTGTTATCCTATATCCATCGGGAGAAACGGTATGCTTATCCAATGTTAAAATTGCCGCCATACGACGTGAAAGAATAATATAATCCTCGTATGTCAACAAATATTTTATCTCGTTACGAAGCAATATTTCCCCTCCTTTACAAACAAATTATTATATTTAAATTATTATATCATAAGATATT
>JAFQOB010000339.1 GCA_017395725.1 Clostridia bacterium | reverse complement strand
TTTTATATATGTAAACTCACAGCACTATTATTGTGCACAAAAATTGATTATTTTTCTCCCCAAAGTCAAAAATTTATACGTGCTTTATATACGAAAAAACGTGTTCACATTTATCGTATTGACTGAACAGTCGAAATATGCTATAATTGGCATATATATGTAGTATGCAACTTCAGAGGTAATTAATTTGAAACAATATCTCGAAAGAATATATGGCGGAAGCCAAGAAGAATATTATTCAATACTGAAAAAAGCTTTAAGCTGTGAAAACAAGAGGTTTATTATAACCGCAAACCCTGAAATATTGGTTATGTCCGAAAAAGATAACCAAATATCAGATATGTTGCTGGACCCTCAAACAAGTCTTATTCCCGACGGTATTGCCGTTGTAAAGGCTTGTAAGATGTTAAATATTCCCGTTACCGAAAAAATTGCGGGAGTTGAAACTGCTGATTTCTTGCTGAAAGAAGCTAACCGTCAAAGTAAAAGCCTTTATCTGTTCGGTGCATCAAATGACGTTATTGAACTTTTGGTAAAAAAAATAGCCGACTGTTACCCCGATATTAAGCTTTTGGGATATTCCAACGGCTATGTAGCTGACAAAGATAAAGTATTTGACGAAATATTATCGCTCTCTCCCGATATTTGCATGGTTGCTCTTGGGGTTCCTGCTCAGGAAAAACTTATTTATAAACACCTTCAAAAATTTGACAAAGGAATTTTTATAGGCGTGGGAGGAAGCTTTGACGTTCTCAGCGGCACCAAATCACGTGCGCCCGAATTCTTTCTAAGACACAACTTAGAATGGCTTTACAGAATAATCAAAGAACCCAAAAGGCTAAAAAGATTTTACGATAACAACATAAAATTTTTATTTAAAATAAAAAACAAAGACTAACAAATTTAGGGAGATGAAAAAAGTTGAAAAAAAACAAAGAGCAATTCAAAAGACTTTTCAGACTTTTTCTGACCGGTATTTTAGTATTAAGCCAAACCCTTATATTTGCTTATATTTGGCTGAACCATTACAACGATAATATAGTTCTCCCCTTCGTCGAAAGGGGAAACTGGTTTGTTTACACGCTGTACGCCCTTCTCTTACTTACGTTTCTTCACTCCTTTGACGGAATTAAATACGGTCGATATCGCAAATCGAATATTATTATATCGCAGTCCCTTGCAATTTTATTCACAGTATTCTTTTCATATCTGATAATCGTATTGCTTTCTGCGGGATTTGTTACGGTAATACCGTTACTCTTTTTAGTAGCAGTAAGTGTTTTAATATCCTTTATCTTTACTATTATTGCAGACTATATATTCGGAAAACTGTTTACCGCTAAAAAGACACTGATTATATATGACGAATACTCCCCCGATATTTTTATAGAAAAGCTCGGATGCAGAAAAGATAAATTTGTTTTAAAAAAGGTTATTCACATTTCTGAGGGCTTAGATAAGCTTGAAGAATCAATAAAAAATGCCGAGGGCGTTATACTCTATGACATACACGCTGAAATGCGTAACAAGCTTTTGAAGATATGCTTTGAAAACGATATCAGAGCATACGCAACCACAAAGATTTCAGATGTGTTGGTAAGAGGGGCAGAATGTATACACCTTTTTGATACGCCTTTGCTTCTTTATAGAAATAACGGTATGACTGTTGAACAACGTTTTATTAAACGCACTATGGATATTGTTGTTTCTCTGCTGATACTCATTCTTGCATCACCCTTTATGCTTATATCTGCAGCGGCAATCAAGCTTTGCGACGGCGGTCCCATATTCTTTAGACAAAAGAGAGCGACGATTAACGGCAAAGTATTTGAGATTCACAAATTCAGAACTATGATTGTTAATGCCGAAAAAGACGGCACACCGCTTCCCGCTATAGATAACGACCCAAGAGTTACACCTGTCGGTAAAATACTTCGAGCTACAAGACTTGATGAGCTTCCTCAGCTGTTTGATATTCTTGCAGGTAATATGAGCCTTGTAGGTCCTCGCCCCGAAAGAATAGAGCACGTTGAAGCATATACAAAAGAAGTACCTGAGTTCCAATACAGACTTAAGGTGAGAGGCGGCTTAACGGGCTACGCACAGCTTTACGGCAAATATAATACCCACCCATACGACAAACTCCAGCTCGACCTTATGTATATCCAAAACTACTCACTTCTTCTTGACATAAAGCTTATTCTTATGACGGTAAAGATTATGTTTATGAAAGAAAGCACCGACGGTTTTGAATCAAAAGATAAATAAACCTACTTTCTTTTAAGGAAAGCCCTACTTTCTTTAAGGAAGAAAGTAGGCAAAGAACCTTGAATCTCTTGGTCTGTACCACTTATCTTTTTTGGTACAGACTTTTTTTCGCCACTTTCTTTTGCAGAAAGTTTGGCAAAGAAACCTCGAATAACTGGTCTGTACCACTCAACATTGTTGGTACAGACTTTTTTTCGCCGCTTTCTTTCGCAGAAAGCTTGGCAAAGAACTTGAGCCTTCTTGGGTTATGCAAATTATATAAGCCTTCTCCAGCGGAGAAGGGGGACCGCTTGCGGTGGATGAGGAGAGCAAAAAAGAACAATCTCCTCATCCGTCTCGGCGACTAACTTTGTAATAATTTATAGTATTAACAACGCCTCGACACCTTCTCCGCTGGAGAAGGCTTATTGTGTATTTGCAAACATTCCCCCTATGGTCATTCCGAGCGAAGTCGAGGAATCTCCGTATAAGCAAATCTGTACAAGCGGAGATTTCTCGATTCCGCTTCCGTTGGTCGCTCCACTCGAAATGACCACTTGATGTAGTTTGCACAAACATTTCCCCTACGGTCATTCCGAGCGAAGTCGAGGAATCTCCGTATAAGCAAATTTGTACAAGCGGAGATTTCTCGATTCCGCTTCCGTTGGTCGCTTCACTCGAAATGACCACTTAATGTTGTCTGCACAAACATTCCCCCTATGGTCATTCCGAGCGAAGTCGAGGAATCTCCGTATAAGCAAATCTGTACAAACAATATCCCTATCTTATAGGACATACACCCCAAAAATACCTTGTCAATATTACCAAAGGTGTTATTGTGGAAAACAGTGTGGGAAATTTAGTAAAAACTATGTGGAAAACTACGAAATTAACGGTTCCAAGGGTGGCCCCTAACTGTATACTCACATGGACTATATATGAACTAAACTATTCTATTCTTTTCTTTACTCACTTAATCTAATCTCTACTAACCTATACTATACTGTGGTTCCAAGCTGTCTCCAATTTGGTTCCAATCCGGTTCCAAGATTTAATTTGGTGAAATTGACTAAAATACAGAAGTTAAAAATACCACTCATAAGTTCCGTTTTCAGTGCAAGAAAGTGATTCAATTTCATCTTTGTGTATTGTGGGTTTATAACGGTCTTTTTTTATGTAATTATGCAATTTCCAATGGGTGATAACAACGACACCGCTTGAGAAGTAAAAAATAAACCCCTTTTTTTCAAGCTCGTCGAGGTCTTCGCTTTTTGATTCTATCATACGTTGAATACGTTTAGGGTTATTGATAAAGCCGTCGTCGTCGGCGCGTATTGCAAGGTGAAAATAAAGAGCCTGTGCCGTAAGCGATAATTCAAGGAAATCGTCGCTGTCGATAACGGATTTAGCGAACATTCTTCGTTCAGCCAAGATTAAATCACCGTCCTTTGATAATAAACTGTTTATTTAAAGTTTTTAGGGGAGTTAAAGAGGGGACTTTTTTCAAAAAGCCCCCTCTTGACTAATCCCTGCTTAATTCAAACTTATCTGGGTGTAGCTGTAGATGCAGCCCTCTGTCTTGCGGCTTCAATACGCGAAATTTTATTTGCGGTATTTTTTGAATAGTTAGAGAGAGACGGGCTGTTGTTTGTGTTTACTGCAAATTTAGCGGCATAACCGTTAGTTAATCCCTTAAGGTCGGGGTGGTCTTTTTCGACGATGCTTGAGAGTTCGATAAGCTTTGAATACATTTCCGAATAGTTGTTAGCGAAAGCATTTTTTTCATTAATCTTTTCAGCGACAAGGTTTTTGCCCTCAAATTCCATCATATCGAGACAGGCAAGGGTCTGCTCGGCACGAGTAGGCTCAAAGAAACCAAGTCTGTAGAATTCTTTTGCCAGCTCATTCTGGGAGAGCTTGGTGAACGCCGACTGCTTCTGTGCTTTAACCTTTATATCAAATATGGGCAGACGAGAGCCAAGGTCAAGACCGAAGGAGTTACCGTATTCTGCGGGGCGTAGAAGCTCGTTTGAATAGGAAACGAAGTTATATTCGCTGTTATCACCTGTTATACGGAAACAGCGGGGGAGGTCGTAGAACTGTCTTATAAGCTCAATGATGATATTGTTAAGGCTGACGAATATGCGATATGAGCCTTTAATCATATCTCTTGAAAGCTTACTGCCCGATTCCTGAAGCGCGGCGATAGCCGAGGCGGCAGTAACGCCTGCTGCAGTATTACCTCTTGTAAAGTCGGAGTTACCGGTGGTTTCTTTAAGCTCGTTGATTTTGTTGTTTATAAAGGCAACCGAAAGGGAGGAGACCTCGGGAACGTTAATGGGAATCATAGAATCGTTAGGGTTACCGGAGCCGGTGTAGTGAACGATAGGGTTAGACCAGTCGGCGAACTCTTTTTCGTTAACCGAGCCGTCTCCGCGAGCGAAATAACGGACAGTGGAAGCCATACGAACGTTTTCGCAGACCGAAGCGCTCATAAGGTCAATCTGCGTTTGAGTATCCTTCATAACGTCTATGTAACCGAATCCGCAAGGTGTGCCTTGCTCAATAAAGAGCTTGTCGAAGACGAAGGGATAAAGGCTGTGGTCATAGTATCCCCTTTTATAGAGGTTGATATCATTTTCAGAGGAGTAGAGGATAACGTCAGCACAGAATTTGCAAAGGTGAAGAACCGTTTTACCGCCGTCGTTGACCTTGTAATACCAGTCGATAACAGGGGTTTTGTTGCTTGTATCTACAGAGTCGTCGTAGGCGTATTTGGTAACGTCAAAGGTAGATGTGCCAAGCTTGCCGTGTAATTCGGGATAACGTGCTTCAAGAATATCGTTGTTGAAAAGCTCAACGTGAAAAAGGTTGGGTGAAGATTGAATATCGGAGACACCGGGCTCCCAAAAGAGATTGAGGATATCGCAGCGGGTAACTGTTATGTCACCGGTGCCGTTGTTTTTAGATGGGTCCCAAAATACGCCGTAGACCCCCGTACCGCCCTTGAGCTTGTCGTACCAAACGTCAGAATAGACCTGCTCGAAGTTGTTCTGTTCAAGGATAACGGGCAGTATATCGGTTAGCTGCTTTGCGGGGTCGGAGTCGCTTTTTTCACGGGGTAGAACGATAGCCTCGGGGGTGTTGTCCATAACGTCGGCGTGCTTGTTGGCGATAGAGTTAAAGAGCCAAGCGGAAGCGGGGCTGTATTTGCGATTGCGGTCGCGAATCTGCTCCCAATGACGCATTTTCCACCAAAGGTCATTTTCTGTAATACGCTTTTCAAGATTGGTTTTTCCCGCCTTGTATGCTTTAAGCAAAGAATATGCTCTGTCAAGATGCTTTTGCCCGATTTTGT
>JAFQOB010000338.1 GCA_017395725.1 Clostridia bacterium | reverse complement strand
GCTTTAATAACAGAAATAAAAACAGTTATACACACTGGAGAAAATACCTTCCCCGTACATACTACAATATGCACTCGCTCGGCGCTTTGATGGAAATTACAGGCTCCGTTCCCGTTAAGGTTTCGGGTAAAGCTTGCTTTACACCTAAGTTTAGTGAAGCTATGAGCCAGCCTTATATGGGCGACTCTTCTTCAGTAACCATTACAGAAATGGATAACGGTGCAGTATTTACATCTACCGGTTGTGCTTCTATCGGTCCTATCAGCAAATGGTTCAGAATCGCCGGAAACCTCGGCAATATCGAAACGCTCCGTTTCGACCAGTGCGGCGTTCGTATCGATCCTATGAAATGGCTCGTTGAAGAAGGCGACGAAACCAACGGTCAGAAGATATACTATCCCGAAGATGCAAGATCTACCGGATTATTTACAGACAAAGAAATCAAATATGCAGATCTTCCTCAGGCAACAAAATCCGGTCATGCAGGAAACTGCGATTTCTGGGTTACACTTTACTTCATTAAGTACCTCAGAGGTCAGATCGAGCCCTTCTTTAACGTTTACAGAGCCACTGCCCTTTCCGCTGCAGCTATCCTCTCTTGGAGAAGCGTACTCAACGGCGGTAAGGAATACGATATTCCCGATTTCACAAACAAGAGAACAAGAAAGAAATATCTCAAGGATCGCGTATCTCCCTTCCCCAAGGAAGACGGTTCGGTTGATATCCCCTGCTCAAGCAGAGAATATAACCTCTTTAAAAAATACAACGTTGAATAAAATACTTTTAAAAAAGTGCAATGGTTACAAGTATTATAACCATTGCACTTTTTTACAAATATTTTAACTGTTTCCAAAATACTCTTCTGTGGACATTAAATTTGCATCATAAACACTATCAACACTCCACATACCCACAACATCATCAGCTCCTGAGCCTGAAATTGCTGCAACTGATATTCCACCATACTCAAATCCGTTTTTCAGTACAAAGTTGTAAATATACCGCTTCTGACCATTAGTGAATAGATAGGAAAATTTATTTGTGTATGTATATGGAGAATCATTTGGACCGAGTTCACTCCAGTCATACGAACAATCATAATACATCACGCCATGTTCATCTGCCCCCAATGCAGAAGCCATAAAAGGAGTATTTGAATATTCACAATGCATATACATCGGTGAATCATCTTCTTTTAATACAAAAGCTGTTTTATGTCTTCCGCTTTCATTGCTACAAAAAACATAACTATATTCTACTGTAGAAGCTGACAGTCCTATAATAGTTTTAAATACCAATATCATACCGAACATAGAAACAGTTAGTAATTTAATAACACTATTCATTAAATTCATTTATACTCTTCTCCTGTCGATGGTATTAATTATCATTTTAATAAATGGAGTACACATATTCTCTACTTATATATTTTGTTTAATTTAACAATATGTTTTTCAGGATAAAGCGAAAAAGTCAGTTCCAAGTCCATTTCGTCAAAAAAAAGTCCTTTATTATACCCAAATGTTGCCCCATATACTGCATATGGAAGATCTACTCTTATTGTTTCGTTAGGATTAATAGTAGGTCTTAACTTCTCTGTAGAACCGTTATTCATATCTTGAAAAAAGAATAAATCTAATCCTGTTGTTCCGGTAGGAGTTCCTATATAGATTTGATACAACTCCGGACTTATAGGGTCTAAAGATATGTTTTTTATTTCAAGCGAAACCAAACACATACAAATATTTTGTTCCTTTGTATAATTTACCAAATAATTATTTATAGAATACTCTTCACAAAATGAGTTTAAGTCCCACCGTTTTGTTGTAAGT
>JAFQOB010000337.1 GCA_017395725.1 Clostridia bacterium | reverse complement strand
GCAGGTTTGCAAGTGTCGGATTTTTCGGTGGGCTTTCAGCTCCGCCGGTAATATGGCGTTATACGCCTGAGCAAACCACCGGCTTAGCCGGTGGTTATGATTACTTAAAATGTTATACAAGATGAGGTTACATAATAAATAAAAAAAGATTTGTTTTTACGACCTCATCCGTCGCACCGCATAAAAAATAATAAAAACAATTATTTATTGGCGGTACGACACCTTCTCCCACCGGAGAAGGTACAATGTTCAATCTTTTCCCTAAGTCTAAAAAAATATTTTTTTCATACAATTTACATTTTAAAATCTGTACAAACAAAGACCTTCTCCGGTGGGAGAAGGTGTCGAGGCAGAGTACAGACTTCATCCATACGATTACTTTGCTGCCGAGACGGATGAGGTCGTCTATATTAATCAATTGCTTATATTTATCAATTTCTAATTTATTTTGTCAATCTTTGTATGTTTGATAATATAAGCGACATATCGTTGGAATCTAACTTTTTTAATTCAGTTATTATAGTTTGTAGTAAAATAGGGTTGTCTGTATCCGTATCGAAAAATTGCGAGGGGGTTATTTCAAAATATTTGCAAATTTCCAAAAACTCTTTCATTGGCGGTAAAGCTTTACCCGAAGAAATATTATTGATATAGCTCTTGCTGTGTCCAAGGTCATAACTCATTTTGTATTCCGATACACCTTTTTTGATTCTAAGTTCCGTTATTCTGTTTCTGATAAAGTTTTCATCCATAGCACTACACCTCTTTTGTAATATTGTATTACATAAAAGGTTAGGGTTATACCAAAAATATATGTCGTATGATCTTGAAATTACATAAAATATATGTTATAATCAAGAAAATATGTCGTATATAGCAAAATAAACCAATTTTTTAAGGAAATGAATAGGGGGAAAAAGGGGTGTTCTGTGAGAATAAGCTATGTATTTATTGGGAAGAGGACAAGTGTATTTTAGAAGAAGTGGAACTTGATTTTCAAGGAAAATGCACAGAATGTATTTATATTGATTTTGACGACAAAGATTTAGAGAAATATAGAAAGAAGAGTCTTTCAAAAATGAATTAAAACTGATTATAACTTGAAATTCTATGTTTGCGCATTGAAGATGCCGACTATATCGATTGTGTGTTTTTAAAAAACAAAGAACATTTCTGTGCAGTTATATTAAGAAAGCAGATACTATGTCTTGCCTCACCCGTCAGGAGAGGGCTTACAATGTATCTGCCTTATTAATGTAAATACATAGTGGTAAAGTTAGTTAGTTTCTGCTTTTTTATAAAGTTTTTTGAAGATTTTTAAGAAACTTTTTTCCAAAAAAGTTTCTTAAATTGGGTTTAAGGGCGAAAGCCCTTTTTCTAATTCTTTTAACTAAACTGCGAATTATAAAGCGTACTATAGAAGCCGCCTTGCTTTATAAGCTCGTCGTGGGTACCCTGTTCGGTAATAACACCGTTTTGGAGAACAAGGATACAGTCTGCATTTTTAATAGTTGAAAGTCTGTGGGCGATAATAAAGCAAGTTCTGCCTTTCATAAGCTCGGACAAGGCTTCCTGAATTTTGATTTCTGTACGAGAGTCGACATTAGAGGTAGCCTCGTCAAGAATAAGCATAGGCGCGTCTGACAGGATAGCTCTTGCGATGGTAATAAGCTGCTTTTGACCTTTAGAGATATTGACACCGTCATCTGAAAGGCGTGTCATATAGCCGTCGGGCAAACTTTCGATATATTTATCGATTTTAGCCGCTTTTGCCGCCGCTTCAACCTCTTCAAAGGTTGCGTTTTCTTTACCGTAGACGATATTATCAAATATAGTACCGTTAAACAGCCAAGTATCCTGCAAAACCATAGTAAAGGCTTTTCTAAGGTCATATCGCTTAATATCTGCAATATTAACGCCGTCGAGCTTAATTTCGCCCGAATTAACGTCATAGAAACGCATAAGCAGATTGATTATAGTAGTTTTACCGGCACCCGTAGGACCGACGATAGCAATAGTTTTCCCCTGTTCAGCCTTAACGGAGACGTTGTGAAGTATCTGTTTTTTCTCGGTATAACCAAAGCAAACGTTATCAAAATCGACGTCACCGTTTACGTTATTAAGAGTAACGGCATTTTCCGAGTCTGCGGGTTCCGAGGGCTCGTCAAGAACTCTGAAAACTCTTTCCGCCGCCGAGAAAGCCGACTGAAATTCGTGAAGGATATTTGCAAATTCGTTTATAGGACCTGCAAATTTTCTTGAATATTGAACGAATTTTGCTACGCTTCCGAGGGATACGAAGAATAATGTTCCTGCGGCAACGGTACCGTTTTGAGAGAACATATAGAGAATACCGCCCAGTATGGTAACGAGTGAAATTGACAGGTTGTTAATAAAGTTAACGGTAGGACCGAGGGCGGCGCCGTGATAGTCTGCTCTATAGTAGGCATCCATAGTGTCGGTATTTCTTGCGTTAAACCTATCGCAAATAACCTTTTCTTTTCCGTAGGCGCGAATGGTACGGCAACCGGACAGCATTTCTTCGGCATAACCGTTAAGGTCACCGAGTTTACGAGAACGCTCTTGGAATAGAGGACGTACTTTTTGCGAACGGTATTTTGTAACGATTATGGAAGCGGGAACGGTTATTGCAAATACGAGAAGCATAGGCTTTGAAATGTTCCACATAAAGATAAGCGAACCGACGACGGTGTAAATACTTGCCATAACCTGAACCATATCGTGAGACAGGGTACTGTTTATGGTATCGATATCGTAGGATATACGGCTGACGATATCCCCCGCCGCCGTCATATCAAAATATGTAACGGGAAGAGTATTCAGCTTTTCAAAGAGCTGTTTACGCATGGTGTATACGATTCTCTGGCTTAGGTTAATCATAATGACAGCCAATCCGTAGGAGAGTATGGCAGACACGACATAACAGAGAATCATTTTTATAACGTTAGAGTAAACGATATCAAAATCAATACCGTTGGGGTTAGCGATAGCGTCAATGGCGTCGCCGGAGAATGAGGGGCCCATAAGAGCCAAATGGTTTGACAGCAGAGTACAAACTATAGCCGCAATAAAGAAGGGCCAATATTTGAATACGTAGCCGCCGAGTCTTATGAGGATAGAACGCTGAGTTTTTTTGTCAAGCTTTTTATTGTTGTTTCTTGCATTGTATTGAGCTCTATTCAACGAAAGCACCTCCCATCTGGGAATCGCTTATTTCTTTGTATTCGGGGCAGGTGATAAGCAATTCATCGTGAGTACCTCTGCCGATAATTTTGCCTTGGTCGAGCACAAGAATAAGGTCGCAATGCTTAATGGAGCTGACTCTTTGAGCTATTGTGATAACGGTGGTATCGCTTAGGTTTTCTTTGAGGGCTTGTCTCAGATTAGCGTCGGTTTTGTAGTCGAGAGCAGATGAGCTGTCGTCGAGGACAAGTATTTCCGGAGAAGCCGCTAAGGCACGGGAGAGCAAGATTCTCTGTTTTTGACCGCCCGAAACGTTGGTTGCTTTTGAGGAGAGCTGATGGTCGTAGCCGTCGGAGAATGAAGATATAAAATCATTTGCCTGAGCTAATTTTGCCGCATTTACGACTTGCTCGTGAGTAAGGTCTCTGCCGAATTTTATATTTTCCTCAATTGTGTCGGCATAGAGGAAATCGTTTTGAAGAACGAGCCCGAACATATCTGTAAGCTCATTTTTTGGTATGGTTTTTATGTTTCTTCCGTTTATAAGAATTTCGCCGTCGGAGACGTCATAGAAGCGAAGCAGGAGTTTAGCCAACGTAGATTTACCGCTGCCCGTAGCACCGATAACACCAAGGTCTCCGCCTTTTTTGAGGGTAAAGCTGATATCTTCAAGCTGATTCTTTTTGCCGAAGTATGAGAAGCTGACGTTTTTAAATTCAATATGAGGACAATTAATATTTGAGGTTTGTTCGTCGGGCAAAACAGTAATTTCTGCGGGGGTGTTAAGTACTTCCGCGATTCTGTTTGCGGAGGCGGCGCATTTGGTGTACATAACGAAAATACGTGAAACCGACATCATAGCCATAGAGATAAGGGTGAAATACTGCATAAAGGCAATAACGGTTTCAGGGTCGGATAAGCCTTTTGCAACTCTTGCGGCACTCATTGCGACGACGGCGGTTATACCGAAGTTCATAAGAAGTGTCATAACAGGGTTAACGACACCCATAATTGTACCGGTTTTTCTTTCAGCTTTTGAAAGCTTAAGATTGACTTTATCATATCTGCGGTTTTCGTAGTCGTTTTTAGACAGAGCCTTTATAACTCTGATACCCTGAGCATCTTCTCTTACGACACGCACCATATCGTCAACCAGGTGCTGAACGTTTGAATAAAGCTTTGTTCCGTTTCTTGAGATGAAATAGACGGTTACAAAGATAAAGGGAAGAATAGCTATCATAACGAGAGCCAAGAAGCTGTCCATAATAAGAGTTATCATAATACCGCCCATAAGGAGAATGGGGGCTCTGACACCCATACGTTGCATCATACTGACGAAGTTGTGAACGTGGTAGGTGTCGGTGGTGATTCTTGATTCAAGAGAGGGGATAGAGAATTTGTCGGTTTGTGCGGCTGAGAGCAAAAGGGTATGCTGAAACAGGTCTTTTCTGACCTTTTCCGTAAAGTTTCTCGAAACCTTTGCAGCCATACGGTTTGCTGTGATGTTGAGAATACAAGCAGAACCGGCGCAAATAATCATAAGTACGCCCCAAGTTAAAATTTTTGTAATATTTTGAGAAGAGACGATGTTTTTTAGAATATGGCTCAATATATAAGGAAGCATTAACTCAAGGAGAGTTGCCGTAACCTTTATCATAAGCCCGAAAGACATTCTTGCCCGAAAGGGTTTTAGATACTTCAATAAAGTTTTCATTTTTTTATTATCCTGTTATTACGTTGATATAAATTTATTATACAGTTGTTTTAAACCTATGACAATAAAAATAATAAAAAAAAGTAAAATTTTGCAAAAAAATACCTCAAAAGATGTTAATTATCCCAGTAGGACTACCAATTATCCCAGATTGCACATTTTTGAAAAATATGTGCTATAATAAAAACATAAAAAAAGAAAGGAGAAAAAGCTTATCGGAGTCCATAATTTGACATTGTATTTCATCTGATATATAATTAAATATCGGACACGAAATACCGTTATTCCGGAGGGAAATGGATTGATCAACATAGTTTTGTGCGATGACGACAAGGAATATTCCGAAAGAGTCTCGGAAAGCTTAAAACAAGCGATTACCGAGGGAAAATACAAGAACGAAGTGATAAGAGTGACCGAGTTTCACGATTCTGTGGAAACTATGGAATACTGTTTGAAGAACGAAGTACATATTCTGTTTCTTGATATTGATATGCCCGTGATGACCGGTTTTGACATTGCAAACGTTATACGGGAAAACAATGAAGAAATAAAGATTATATTCGTATCAGCCTTTGAGAATCTTGTATATACCTCTTTTAAATACAGTCCTTTTCGTTTTATCAGAAAAGGGAATTTAGAAAAAGAGGTACCGGAGGCATTTTTAGCGGCAATGAAAGCGATCTTTTACAAAGATATGTATTTGACCGTGATTAATAAAAGCGAAAGCGTAAGAGTATTTTATTCCGATATATGCACGCTTGAAAGCAGAGCAAACTATGTAGAGGTGGTTACGGTACGCGGCGCAAGAATAAAGTACCGCACGACGATGAATTCATTGGAAAAAGAATTGAGCGAGTACGGTTTTATGCGTGTTCACGCAGGATATATGGTGGCGATAAGCAAGATTAAATATTTTCGAAACGATTTGATTGAGATGTCAAACGGTCAAGAATTGAAAGTATCAAGAAAATACCACGCAAAAGCCCGTGAAACCTTTAGAAAATATTTAAGAAATGAGATATAAATATGATTGCTTTTTTTGAGGTGTTGGCTTGTGTCGCTGACAGCTTGATAGCCGTAAACTTTGTATCAAAAGCTAACGGCAGTAAGCTGACCGAGCTGAAGTGTCTTATTTTTTCTTTAATCTATTTTTTGTTTAATGTAATAAGCGTTTTTTCCGGATTGAATCCCGAGTATATTGTTATATTTAATCTTTTATTGTTGTTTGTATTATCATTTCTTACAGGTTCTTATAAGAAGTTTAAAACCT
>JAFQOB010000336.1 GCA_017395725.1 Clostridia bacterium | reverse complement strand
TTTCAAGGACCGTCTCCGCCGCACCTCTCGTGCGACAGCTTGACCATTATATCACCAACCCCTCACTTTGTCAATACTTTTTTTCAATTTTTTTTGATATTTTTTTCTTTTGTAGATATTACACCAAAAGACGTCATTTAGGAAATGGTGATATATGTCATTTTTTACATATAATCATCGGCATTTGCCGTTATACGTTAAATAAAAGTTCCGCATAAGTTGGTATAGGCCAACAATTATCGGGAGAAATTTTTTCAAGCTCGTCAGAAATTTTTCTAACATCTTCCATTGCAGGAATCACAGAATCGCGATAGAATGCAGCCTTTTCTGCATTAGCAGCTAACTTATCGCACTTAGCAATCGCCTTTTCGAGCAACTCAACCTTTTTATAAAGCGTTACGTTCAAAGACGACATATTCTTTATTACTTCTACCTCAACTGCATTTGTTCCGCCCATATTCTTAATAACCTCTGCAGATTTAGCCATTTCCGCCACAACATTTGAAACTGCGGGAATAATCTGCTTCTTGGTCATTTCAACCATAATCAAGGCTTCGATACGCTTCGTCTTGCAATAGTTGTCGTATTCAATCTCGCAACGGGAATAAATTTCGCTTTCCTTAAATATATTATGCTTTTCAAACAGAGCGATATTTTTTTCTGCCACGTAGTAACCGATTGCATCGGCGGTACTCTTCAAATTAAGCAAACCACGCTTTTCAGCTTCCTTAACCCACTCGTCAGAATAGTTATTACCGTTAAACAAAATTCTCTTATGCTTAGCAACAGTCTCCTTCAAAAGCTTTCTGACTTCTTTTTCAAAATCCTCAGTCTTTTCGAGTCTGTCGGCAAACTGACGTAAAGCTTCAGCTACACTTGTATTAAGTGCAGTATTGGGGTCGGCAATAGAAAGAGCCGAGCCGGGCATACGGAATTCAAACTTATTGCCTGTAAATGCAAATGGCGAAGTTCTGTTACGGTCGGTACCGTCTCTCGTAAGATTAGGAAGAGCCTTAACGCCGATATCCATCTTGGATTTTTCCTTAGCGTCATAATTCTCGCCCTTCTCTATCGCCTCAAGAACTTCATAAAGGTCATCACCGAGGCACATAGAAATAATAGCGGGGGGAGCTTCGTGTCCGCCCAGTCTGCATTCGTTACCTGCACTTGCGGTAGTAAGTCTCAAAAGGTCCTGATATTCGTCAACAGCTTTTATAACCGCAGTAAAGAACACCAAGAATCTAAGATTATTGTAAGGGTCATTTCCGGGGTCAAAAAGGTTAACACCGGTATTGGTAGAAATAGACCAGTTATTATGCTTACCGCTTCCGTTAACGCCATAGAAGGGCTTTTCGTGAAGAAGACAAGCAAGACCGTGTCTCTTTGCAACCTTCTTCATCATTTCCATAGTCAACTGATTATGGTCGGTAGCGGTATTTGCATCTTCAAACAAAGGAGCAAGCTCGTGCTGTGCGGGAGCACCCTCGTTATGCTCGGTCTTTGCATATATACCCAATTTCCAAAGTTCTTCGTCGAGGTCTCTCATAAACGCCGCAACTCTGGGCTTGATAGTACCAAAGTAATGGTCTCCCATTTCCTGTCCCTTGGGAGCTGAAGCACCGAGAAGAGTTCTTCCTGTAAACACAAGGTCTTTTCTCTTTTCAAAAAGCTTTTCGTCAACAAGGAAATATTCCTGCTCTGCCCCAACCGTCGGAATGGTACGAACAACGTCATTCATTCCAAAAAGCTTGGTTATACGCAAAACCTGCTTATTCAAAGCTTCCATTGAACGAAGCAAAGGAGTCTTCTTATCAAGAACCTCGCCGCCGTAAGAGCAGAAAACAGTAGGGATACAGAGAGTATCATCTTTTATGAACGCGTAAGACGTAGGGTCCCAAGCCGTATATCCTCTCGCCTCAAAGGTAGCACGAAGTCCGCCTGAAGGAAAGCTTGAAGCATCGGGTTCGCCCTTAATAAGCTGACGCCACGTAAAAGACGTAGCAGCGCCGCCGTTGTCTGTAGACACGATAAAGCTGTCGTGCTTTTCGGCAGTAATACCCGTCATAGGCTGGAACCAGTGTGTATAATGTGTTGCACCGTTTTCCAAAGCCCATTCCTTCATAGCGTGAGCAACCACGTTCGCCATAGTCATATCCAGGTCCTTGCCCTCGGATATGGTCTTGCGAAGGGACTTATATATTTCTTTAGGTAATCTTTCGCGCATAACAGCGTCGTTGAAAACCTTACTTCCGAACACTTCAAGAATCTTGTTCATAAACCTATCTCCGTATACTTTGTTTTGTCCTTCTAAAAAATAAAAGTTCAGTATAATATTATATAATATCTGCATTTTTTTGTCAATAGCGAAATTTATACTCCACTATATATAATAAAAATATGAATAACAAAAGCAGGTCGCCCCACAATAAGACAACCTGCCATTTTATATTATTCGATAATTTCCGTTTTCTTTTTTTCAAAATGCTCTTTTGTCAATCTGACCACAACCTTATACAAACCGATTATACC
>JAFQOB010000025.1 GCA_017395725.1 Clostridia bacterium | reverse complement strand
GAAGCGCAGATAAAGCGATTAACGGGAAGTCCCATAATCTTTGCAATATATGCGGCAAAAATATTTCCGAAGTTGCCTGTAGGTACGCAGATATTAACGTCTTCGCCTTCTTTAATATCACCGCTGTTTACCATATCGCAGTAGGAAGAAATATAGTAAACTATCTGAGGAACGAGTCTGCCCCAGTTTATAGAGTTGGCAGAAGAGAAGAAGTGACCGTTTTCGTCAAGAAGCTTTGCGGTTTCTTCGTTGCCGAATATCTTTTTAACGCCGTTCTGTGCATCATCAAAGTTACCTTTAATAGCGCATACGGTAACGTTGTTACCCTCTTGTGTAGCCATCTGAAGCTTTTGAACTCGGCTGACACCGTCAACGGGGTAAAATACCATAATTTTAATGCCGTCAACGTCTTTGTAGCCTTCAAGGGCAGCCTTACCGGTGTCGCCTGAGGTTGCAACGAGAATGAAAGCAGTTCTTTTTTCGCCTGTCTTTGTCAATGCTCTTGAAAGAAGTCGGGGCATAACCTGAAGCGCCATATCCTTAAATGCACAGGTGGGACCGTGCCAAAGCTCAAGAAGACGAAGGTTTCCGATGTTTGTTAAGGGAGCAGCACCGCCGGGGAAGCGAGCTTCCGAATAGCTTTCCTTGCAGTCGGCAAGAAGTTCTTCGTATGTGTAATCTGTAAGGAATTTTGACATAACGTAAGCGGCTCTTTCAGGGTAAGCAGCCTTTTTTAATACGTCAAAGTCTTCCTTGGTAAGTGTAGGAATAATTTCGGGCATAAACAAACCGCCGTCATCTGCAAGACCTTGTTTAATAGCCTGAGCAGAAGATACGGGTTTTGTGTTGCCTCTTGTGCTGATGTAGTTAATGGTTTTCATTTTGATTCCTCGTTTTTATAATAAAGTAATTTTTAACGTAATTTTAGTGTTTCTCAAAGAAGTCGTGAGCGTTGGTGTAGAAAATCTTATCAATAAGCTCGTCGCTGTAATTTAACTTCTTCAATTCTTCGCAGAATACGTCGTGCGACTGAACGCCTTCTATACCGATAGGTAATTTTTTGATTCCGTCAAAATCGGAGCCGATACAAACGTTATTTTCGCCGCCAAGCTCGAGATAATGCTCAAGGTGGCGAATCATATTGGTAATGGTAGCAGGTCTTTCGTCTATGTATTCAAGAAATTCGCAACAGAAATTGAGTCCCGCAAGTCCGCCTGTCTTCATAAGCTCTTTAAACATATCATCGGTCATATTACGTGTGTGTTCGCGTAAGGACCTTAGGTTAGAGTGACTTGCATTAACGGGTTTACCGCACTCCGAAGCTATTTCAAAGGTTTCGTAAGCCATTTTGTCTGAGGCGTGGCTTATATCGGGAACGATATCAAGTTCACACATTCTTCTTACAGCCTGTTTTCCGAAGTCGGTAAGACCGATATTTGTGTTGTGGGCGCCGCCCATACAACATTCGTCTTTCCATACGAGAGTCATCATTCTGACACCGTAACTCTTCAATATATCAATTTTTGATAAATCGTTTCCAAGTAAAGCACAGCCTTCAACGGCAAGGTGGGGAACAAACTTTTCGCTTTTGTAGGGAAGTATCTCTTTTTCAAAGTGAGCTTTAACCGCGTGGAAATGCTCCCAGTTTTCTTGGTCGGTGCGTTTGGGGCTGGACCAAATAGCGAACATTTGCTCGTATTTGTCGTATTTGTCTATTTTAGATTTTGTAATATGGGTTTCCCCGTTGTCAAAACCGACGCCCAATCGGTGAATAACGTATGCAGTATCGCAATGTGTGTCAAAGATTTTCAAAATAATCACGCTCCGAATGCATTTTTGTAATGTTTGATATTCAGTGAAGTAAAGCCGTCTTCCTCTTGGTTGCCTATAATTTCAATAACGTCAAGTCGGGGCTTTTTTGTCGTACCGTTCATTTTTAGGTAATACTTTGCCGCAGATATTATATGACGTTGTTTTTCTTTTGTGACCGCTTTTACGGGGCGGCCGTATTTGGCAAGAAAAACAGAGTTTTTTCTGTACTTTACTTCCACAAATACAATATATTTTTCGTCTTCTGCGATTATGTCAATTTCTCCGTGAGGG
>JAFQOB010000335.1 GCA_017395725.1 Clostridia bacterium | reverse complement strand
CAAAATAGACAGTGAAGAATCATTGTTGCCGTATAAAAATTATTTAGAAACAAGAGATTATAATGATGTAAAAATGGTATCAACATTATTTACAAACGTGGGATACTCCGGAAATGAATTTAGTTTTATTAATTCCTTTACCAAAGAAGATATAGAAAATAATATTATGGACTTTTTTGAGGGGGGAATAATAAAATCCTTATGGGAAAAAACCTTCGTAATTGAAGGAATAAATTCTGCTGAAGAATTCAATTCTTATATGGTATACATTAACAATAAGTATAAAAAAATGTGCAAAATAAGATTGTTAAAAAAATTTAAACCAAGAAATGTATTAAGAGTGTTAAAAAGAAAAGTTAAAGCTATAATAAAAGGATAATATATAGCAAATGAAAGTTAATATAAATAAAATCAAAGTAATGAGCATATTTGGGACACGTCCCGAGGCTATAAAAATGGCACCCTTGGTAAAGGAGCTTGAGAAGCGCGAAGAAATTGAAAGTATTGTTTGCGTTACAGCCCAGCACAGAGAAATGCTTGACCAGGTACTTGCTACATTTAATATTAAGCCGGATTATGACCTTAATATGATGAAGCAAGGACAAACCCTTGTTGATATTACAAACAGAGCAATGACCGGTGTAGATGCTGTTATAAAAGAAGCTAAGCCTGATATAGTACTCGTTCACGGAGATACCTCTACAACCTTTGCGGGAGCTTTGGCGGCATTCTATAACCAGGTTGCAATAGGTCACGTTGAGGCAGGTCTTCGTACGTACAACAAATATTCGCCCTATCCTGAAGAAATGAACAGACAGATGGTTGACTGTATGACGGATATGTATTTTGCTCCCACCGAGCTTAGCCGCGAGAATCTTCTCAAGGAAAACTATGACGACAGCAAAATATACGTTACCGGTAATACAGCCATTGATGCTATGAGCACAACTGTAGAAGAAAACTATACTCATCCCGAGCTTGATTGGCTTGAGGGAGACAAGCTTATTCTTCTTACAGCCCACAGACGTGAAAATCTCGGAGAGCCTATGAGAAATATTTTCAGAGGTATCAGAAGAGTGCTTGACGAAACAGAGGGAATAAAAGTAATATATCCCATACATAAGAATCCCCTTGTTCGTGCGGCGGCAGATGAAATATTCGGTGATTGCGACAGAGTTAAACTTATCGAACCTCTTGAAGTATTTGACTTCCACAATTTCCAAAACGTCTCACATCTTATTTTGTCGGATAGCGGCGGTATACAGGAAGAAGCGCCGTCTTTGGGTAAACCTGTTCTTGTTCTCCGTGATACAACAGAAAGACCTGAGGGTATAGCTGCAGGTACGTTAAAATTAGTAGGCACTGACGCTGACGTTATCTACAAAGAAACAATGCGTTTGCTTACAGATAAAGAAGAATATGAACGTATGAGCCGAGCATCCAACCCCTACGGTGACGGTCACGCAAGTGAGCGTATCGTTGATGCAATTATTGAAAAGTTTAGCAAATAAAAATTACATAAATAAGGAATAACACCTAATGAGAGAAAAGTTTTCAAAACTTGTAAACGTCTACAAAAAGTATGGTTTTATTGGTTTTTGCAAAAAGCTTTATGCCTATATTGTTGCGAATTATCTAAACAAAATAAGCTTTGCGGTGTTTTTTAACCCACAAAAATACAGAAATCAGCTAAGCGAAATACTTAATTCAGACGGTTTTGACAGAATAGTTCTTTGGAGAAGTAGTTTTGGCTATAACGTGCCTTTGTTTCAGCGTCCGCAACATATAGCAAACAACCTATCCAAAAACCGTTGTCTTGTTCTTTATGAAGTAACAACAATGACTGACAAGGTTAAAACCGTAAAGAAATTCAGTGACAACCTATATCTTATTAACTACAATAATATTTTGCTTAACAAGATATTGATGTCGGAGCTTGAGAAAGTCAATAAGCCCAAGTACATACAGCTTTATTCAACCGACTGGAAGCTATCGGTACAAAATATAAAAGACTATATGTCCAAGGGATACGGATTTATATACGAATATATTGACGATATAAGTCCCGAGCTTGCGGGTACGAAGAATCTTCCGCAGAATATAGTTGACAAATACGAGTTTGCTATGAATAATACCGAGGTGTTTGTGGTAGTAACTGCCGATTTGCTTCGGGAAGACGTTATCAAGCACAGGGGCGAAAAAAATCTTGTTATGTCTTCGAACGGTGTTGATTATTCCTTCTTTGATAATTTAGATGAAAGCTTTGATTATATGCCCGAGTTTAAGGCGGTTCTTGAAAAAGGAAAGCCGATAATGTGCTACTACGGTGCGTTGGCAAAGTGGTTTGACTATGAACTAATCAAAAAAATAGCGGCTACGGACAAGTATTCAATAGTTCTTTTCGGTATCAAATATGACGAGGCATACGATGAAAATATGAATGGTGAAGAAAACGTATATTTTCTCGGTCCTGTCGACTACAAAATCTTGAAAAACTATGCCGCAAAATGTGATATACTTACCATACCCTTTGTTATAAACAATATAACAAAAGCAACAAGTCCGGTTAAGCTTTTTGAATATATGGCACTTCATAAACCCATAGTAACGACTGATATGAATGAGTGCCGTAAATATAAAAGTGTACTTCGTGGTGTAGATCATAGTGATTTTCTTGCCAAGCTTGATAAAGCAATGGAGCTCAAAAATGATGAAAACTATATAGCTCTTCTTGATCAAGAGGCAAGGGCGAATGATTGGTCGGAAAAAGCAAAAGTAATTATTGACCTTATATCAAAATCAGAATAAAAAATGCTGAGTAAATGGGAAAACTCCCTTTACTCAGCATTTTAATATTTATACTACAAAGAAACAAAAATATTGCAAAAAACAACCCTTGTAATTACTACAAGGGTTATTTGTTTTAGTATTACTAATTATTCACCGATGTACATCTTAATGCCTTCGTCATTGAGAGAGTACGGGCAAACGGGAATGCCGTGTATAGTCAATTCATAATGGAGGCTAACACCGCCGTAGTTATAACCTGTATCGCCAACTACGCCGAGGGCAGCGCCCTTTTCTACCATATCACCTACGTTAACAGAAATAGTACTGAGGTTCATATACCAGCTCTTCAAGCCGTAGCCGTGATCGACAACAACCATCTTTCCGCTGTAAAGCTGCTCACCTACGTAAACGACCTTACCTTTGTTAACTGCCGATACCTGATCTCCGCCTACAACCATATAGTCAACGCCGGTATTAATATACTGACCGCCTGTTGAAGATATAATCACGTTTCTGCCGAAGCCCCAACGGACTTGTCTTGCGGCGGGTTCGATAAACAAATCTTCCCAATAACGTGTTGTTTCGTTTGTGTTAATGGTGGATTTCAATGCACTTGAGAACGAATCCAAAATAGCTTGTGTTCTCGTCTTGTTTACAAGCTCAGCAGATGCCTTAGAATAAATGTTATTCTTCTTAGCTCTTTCTGTTACTGTCAATGTAAGTTCTTCGGTAACTCCGCCCGAGGATACTGTGAATACGTAAGAGGGAGAATAGTCAAGAGTAACTGAAATCGGAATGAGTGCAACTACGTAATCGCCTTCCTTGTAGAAGGTGGGGGTGTAGTTTATTGCGGGTTCGGATTTAAAGTTAATAGCGTTTATATCAAGAATATTCTTTGCAGTAAGAACAACGAATTCTCCGTGTTCGATAGTATTTTCTCCGAGATAGAAGTAAGCGGGAGCACTTACGTTTGCTGTAAACTTATAAGATGCATCGCCGTAATATTCTTTTTCTTCGGACTCATACCATTTAGCGTTTACTTCAATATCAAACGTCTTGTTGGTTTCTCCTATAATAGAGGGGGTCAAGTTTTCGTATAGGTCATTAAATATTTCGGTCTCACCATGCATAATCTTTACGGTTATGAAATCGGGCTGGTTGGTGAAAGAAAGCTGTAAGCTGCCGGATACCGGGTACTGAGATGAAGCATCTTGTTTTCCGGAATATGACGTTGAAATATATTCTCCGGCCCCCGCCTTGTACTTCCAATCAATATTGTAGGGTTCAAGTACGCTGATATTCGATACGGTAAGTTCAGGTTCTGTAGAAGCTTCGTATGTGCTTTCCGCATATTTCATCGAAAGGAATTCAACTGCCTTTTGGGTTGAAATACTGAAAGTCTTATTCTGTGCATCTACGTAATAAGCTTCTTCGGGATTTTTTGTAAAGTAATACTTGTACACCTTGTCCTTGTTGTAGCTTCTGTATACAGCCTTATAATGCTCCATCTTTTTCATCTGTGCAGGTAAAGACGGAACTTCCTTTGCCGTATCGTTCATTTCTACAAAGAACGCAATCATTTCTTTTGATTCCTTGCTTTCCTTGTCGAAAACGAATTTATTACCGTCAAGGTCGGTAACCGTCATTTTTTCAATAGTTCTTTCTGCAACAGGTGCGTTTTGAGCAGATATATAATAGGCAACAGCCAGATATGTAGGAATAAACAATGCCAAAATAATAAGCGCAAGAATAATTTTTTTCTTCATTAAACCGCCTCCGATTTGAAATGCACTTCAAAATATTTGTATTCCATTATATTATATATCATTTTCTTTCATTGGTCAAGGGTAATTGTAATTATTTTAAAAAAAGCAAGAAGTAAAAAAAGTATGCGCCTACATAGACTGTAGAAAAGCGCATACTTAAGCTAAGGGAAGGGTATAAACTCTAATTATCTAAGTTCGTTTTTGTTGCTCTTTGAAGCCTCTGCGACTACCTTGCCGAGAGCAAAGAGGGCGATAACGTTGGGGATAACCATAAGGTTATTGAACATATCGGTAAGCTCCCAAACGAGATCGTTTGAAAGGAGAGAGCCTGTAAATATAAATGCGATTGCAATTATTGAATAAGCTACGTCGAACTTCTTACCGAAGAGATATATAGCGTTGATTCTTCCAAAGAGATTCCAGCTGAGGATAGTGGAGAAAGCAAAGAAGAATAAGCATATAGCAACGAAAATATTACCTATAGAAGCAAGTCCGAATGCGGAACCGAATGCATTTTGAGCGAGATTGGTTTTTGAAAGACCCGCAAGTGAAACTGCTTCTTCAAGGAATACACCGTCTGCAAAGTTTGCGGGATTGAGTGCTCCGTCGCCTGTAAAGAATACGGAAATAACCACAAGGGCTGTAAATGTAAGTACAACGAACGTATCAATAAACACACCTATCATAGCAACAACGCCCTGGTCGTGAGGCTTTTCAACGTTAGCCTGAGCGTGAGCGTGAGGGGTAGAACCCATACCGGCTTCGTTAGAGAACAAGCCACGCTTTGCACCCTGAGTAACTGCAAGATATATTGCGCCGCCGATGCTGCCGCCAAGAGCAGCTTTTGCGTTAAATGCATATTTGAATATTGCAGCAATTGTTGCGGGAATGTGCTCAATATTAACAGCAAGAACAATAAGACCGCCGATAAGATAGAGACCTGCCATAAGAGGCACTATTTTTTCTGTTGCAGCACCTATTCTTTGAACACCGCCGATAAAGATTATAGCAGAAATTGCAGCTACTGCCAAGCCCATTACCCAACCGGGAATATTGAAAGCATTTGTGCATGCTTCTGCAATAGAGTTTGACTGAACCATTGAGCCCATAAAACCAAGAGCAAGCATAGCGGCAATAGCGAAGAAGGCTGCAAGGATTTTACCGAATTTGCCTTTAAATACGCTTGTAATGTAATATACGGGACCGCCTTTAACGGTGCCGTCTTCTTCAACTATACGTGTTTTCTGAGCAACTACGGCTTCTCCGTAGATTGTAGCCATACCGAAGAAAGCAATAATCCACATCCAGAAAATTGCACCGGGACCACCGATAAGAATTGCACCGCAGGCACCAACGATATTACCTGTACCAACCTGTGCTGCAATAGCAGTCGCAAGGGATTGGAACGAGCTTAAGCCTGATTTTTGTTTTTCTCCGTTAAGGGAGAAGTTTGCGAACATTTTTTTCCAGCCTTCACCGAAGCAGCGAATCTGAACGAAACGTGTTCTGATTGAATAGTAGAGACCGATTCCAACGAGGAGAATAATGAGAATGTAGTTTGACAAGTATGTATTAATACCTGCAACTATGTTGTACAAAAAGTCCATAAAAAGACCCTCCTGAAAAATAAAAAATGCAAAGTTATTATCCAAGAAAATGAAATGGATAGCAACTTTGCAGAATAATAATCCCAATAGCTTCGTTAAAAATATAACAATGCGAAAGAGGGTATATAAAGTTCCGTCCTTTTGCCTGAGAGATTCGCGGTAAATTCTTTACCGTTTACACCTTCGGCACTCTTTACTTTTAGCGAAGTAAGAGATTCTCCGGAATGCTATCCACTTACAGTCTTATCTGTTAAAAACAGACTCCTGAGAGGTTTACTCCTTCGGCACGGAATGTATTTCCGACTTTCCTGTAAGCTTCATTTAGCTGAGATATGCAATTTTGTTGAGACAATTATATCACATTTTTGATAAAAATCAATAGATTTATTTAATATATTTACCTAAAAATTGCAAATGTTTTTGTGCATATTGCAAAAAAACAATAAATAAAAGCAGAAAAACACGAATTATTGTATCGGTAAATACTCAAAAATTCAAATCAATTACGTCAAAAGCGGGTATTTTTCCTGTAAGTGTAACCGTATCGTTATGGACAACGGCATTCTTTGGAAGTTTGTCTAAATCTATGCCATATTCAATACGGTCGAATGAGACAGAATAGTCTGTTTCTTTGTCGGAGAGGTTTGCAACGAAGAGGGTAATATTATTTCCGTTGCGTTTTTTCCAACCTGCAGACATAATATTGTCGTTATTGGTTTTAGGCGGACGGAGCATTGTGCAGCTACAGAACGTATTTGTGTGTTTATAACGCATCTTTACGAATTTTTCAAGAAATTCCATTCTGCCGTTGTCATATACTACGTCTGCAAAAAGCCACCCGGGTTGCTGACCGTAAAGCAATGCCTTTGCAATATTTTGTCTGAAAAATGCATCGTCTTTTTTATCGATACCGTCGGAAAATCTGCCGAGCATTACTATATATCCTGCATAAATAGCAGAAAATGCGGGTACGTCGTCGGGCTGTCTCCAAAGCCAAGTGAGATACCCGTCAAAGCTCTTCATATATGGCTCGCCGCTTGATTCGGAAACGTAAAAGACATTGTCTTTTTTGCCATATTTTACAATATCCATAAGCTCGTTGTAGCCGTCTGTCCACGAGCTTCCGCCACCGGGAAGATGACCGTGCTTTTCGCTTCTGCAAGGGTGTGGATTGTGGGCGGCTATTTCGTCGAAATATATGCCGTCAACGTCCATTTCGTTTTCGAGCTTTCTTGCGAGATTTTTAACTATTTCACGCCATTGCGGGAAAGATGGGCACATTGGAGATAACTGTGTATCTTCTCCGTTGACCTTCTTTTGAGGGTATGAAACGGTAATGGGATTTCCCCATTTGTCAAGAGCCGCACCGTATTTTCCTATGTTTTCAAAATTAATATCAAAGCCCTCGTCGGCATCGTGGGTTTCCCAGCTTACGCCGTTAATATAAGGCATAACGTTAATATCCTTACCTTTAAGTTGTGCTAAACCACGATAATATTCATCTTTGGGCGTAAAGTGCGGGTAGTTTATATTAAAAGGATTGTTGTGCCAGTTATAAATATGATAGCCTATGGGAACGTTCAGGCGTTTTTGAAGTTCAAT
>JAFQOB010000334.1 GCA_017395725.1 Clostridia bacterium | reverse complement strand
TAGCAACAACAGTCTTTCCGTCTATGGTGTCGGGTACTATAACGTTCATCTCTTCGCCGTTATACCCTGTTATTACTATTCCGCCGTCTTTTGTTTTTTCATAAGTAAAGTCGCTTTTTTCGCCGCAAGAAGCCAACATACATATTAAAGCTATTGCCGTTAATACAAATAATATAATCTTTCTTTTCATATATCCACCTTTGTACACGTTCTTTTGTCTTGATTATTATACTACTGTTTACGTTATTATTTCAATAAATTGGCAATAAAATTTACAATTTCGTGGACAAATGCAAAAAAGCGTGTTATAATTAGTAAAAATAAAATATTATATACATATTGAGAGGTTTATTATTATGGTATTTTTGCAGAACGAAGAACTTAAGGTTCAAATAAAAGAACTCGGCGCTGAAGTTCAGTCCGTTATCACAAAAGAAGGCAGAGAATGCACTTGGCAGGGCGACCCTACTTTCTGGAAAGGCAGAGGCCCTCACCTTTTCCCCATCTGTGGCAGACTCCGCGACAATAAATATCTTTACAACGGCAAAGAATACACCCTTGGCAGTCACGGCTTTGCTAAGCTTATGGAATACAAGGCTGAAAAGCTCAGCGAAACTTCTGCTGTATTCACCCTTACTGAAACTGAAGAAACTTTGAAAAATTACCCCTTTGCTTTTGAATTCAAGGTTATATACGAGCTTGTCGGCAGAACTATCAACGTTGAGTACGTAGTTACAAACAAAAACGACTACGATATGTACTTCTCCGTAGGCGGCCACGAAAGCTATATGTTTGACGGAAAAATTGCTGATTGCTGCGTTGAATTTGACAAAAACGTTACTCTCGACGCTTACACAGTTGTAGGACCAATCGTTAATCACGAAACTACAAGAGTGCTTGACAATGCAAAAGTCCTCAATTTTACAAACAATCACTTTGAACCCGATGCACTCGTATTTAAGGATATCGATTTTGATGGCCTTACTATTAAAAAACAAGACGGCACCTTTATTGCCAGAGTTGATTTCAAGGGCTTTGAAAATCTCCTTATCTGGACTCGTCCCGATGCACCCTACGTTTGCATTGAGCCTTGGTTTGGCTTCCCCGATTTCGATGATACCGATTATATCTTTGAAACAAAGGTAGGTATTCAAAAGTTAGCTCCCGGTAAGACCTTCAACGCTGTACACTCTATGACATATTAAAAAATAAGTGCCGCATTTTCTATATGTGTGGCACTTTTTAATTCTTTTATTCGGAGATAATTATTATGAACAAAAAGATTCTTATAGTATCCCATAGCGGTCTGTTTTGCGGCGCATTTGTCAGAAACACCATAGCTTCTTTTGAAGCGGCTCTCGCCAACGGCGCCGATATGATTGAAACCGACGTGGCTTTAACTGCCGATAACAAGCTTGTTCTTTTCCATGAGGGCTTTGAGAAACAGTTGCTCCGCACGGACAAGAAAATAAAAGAGATGACCTATGACGAGCTTAAGACTCTTCCGCAATATCACTCTCACGGTTATGAGACTCCCTATTGCGTTGAGACTCTTGACGATTTGCTTGAGCATTTCAAAAACAGATGCATTATCAACCTTGACAAAACTTGGTCTAAAATCCCCCAGGTTGCAGAGGCGGTACGCAGACATAATATGACCGAACAGGTTATTATGAAGTCAAATGTAAAACCAGAATTTCTTTCACAGATGGAAGAATATGCACCCGATATTCCCTTTATGGCACTCCTTAAGGATTATGACCAAATGAAGACCCTTGATGAATATAAGATAAATCTTCAGGCACTTGAGGTTATTTTCCCCTCCCTTGAGGACAAAATTGTTAGTCCCGAGGCGATAAAGGAATACCACGACAGAGGTCTGCTCCTTTGGGCAAACGCTATTGTGTATAACTATAAGATTGAGCTTTCCGGCGGTCTTACAGACGATATCTCGCTGCTTAAAGGCGGCGAATACGGCTGGGGTAAGCTCGTTGATATGGGCTTTGATATTATTCAGACAGACTTTACCGCAGAACTCGCGGCATTCTTGAAAAATAGATAATTAATATTACCTTAAGACCTTTTTGAAAAAAGGTCTTAAGAATCCCAAAAACTTTAAATAAACGCACTAACTATCGTTTTTTTTTTAAGTTTTTGCGGTTTCCAAAGGGGCTTTTTTCAAAAAGCCTCTTTGGTGTGGGTTCGGGAGCAACGCTCCTGACTGCCCGTTACCCATCAAAAAAAGCACCTAAAAAGGTGCTTTTTTAATTATTAGTTCTTCAAACTATGTATAGGTGCGGGAACACGTCCGCCGCGATTAATGAATACTGCGGGAGAGTTAGTATTAACGTGCATAACGGGTGCTTCTCCGAGAAGTCCGCCAAACACAACGCTGTCTCCCTCTTTCTTACCGTAAGCGGGGATTACTCTTACTGCCGTCGTCTTTGTATTCGCAACACCTATTGATATTTCATCTGCTATTATTCCGCAAATAACCTCTTCGGGTGTATCACCGGGAATAGCTATCATATCAAGACCAACTGAGCATACAGCCGTCATAGCTTCAAGCTTTTCGAGGGTTAACGCCCCTGTTGCCGCCGCACTTATCATACCTGCATCTTCAGATACGGGAATAAATGCACCAGACAATCCGCCTCCGTGGGAAGAAGCCATAACGCCGCCCTTTTTAACTGCATCATTAAGCTTTGCAAGAGCCGCTGTCGTACCGTGTGCTCCGCATTTTTCAAGTCCCATTCCCTCAAGTATGTATGCAACAGAGTCGCCTACTGCGGGAGTAGGAGCAAGTGAAAGGTCAACTATACCAAAGGGCACTCCAAGTCTTGCCGATGCTTCGTGGGCAACCAGCTGACCTACTCTTGTTATCTTAAACGCAGTCTTCTTTATAACCTCTGCAAGCTCGTCAAGTCTGCAGTTACCTGCTCGTTTAATTGCACTTGCAACAACTCCGGGACCCGATACGCCTACGTTTATAACCTTTTCGTTTTCACCAACACCGTGAAAAGCACCCGCCATAAAGGGATTATCCTGTGGAACGTTTGCAAAAACAACAAACTTTGCACAACCTATAGAATCCTTATCTCTTGTAAGATATGCCGCCTTTTTAATTATTCCGCCCATCTTCGCAAGGGCGTCCATATTGATACCCGCCTTTGTAGACGCAACGTTTACCGACGAGCAAACCAAATTTGTTTCAGCCAGCGCCTGAGGTATTGCCTCTATTAAATTTGCAGCCCCCAACGTCATACCCTTTTCAACCAAAGCACCAAAACCGCCGATAAAGTTAATACCGATATTCTGTGCAGCCTTATCAAGTGTATGGGCTATTCTTACATAGCCCTCGGGGCTTATAGCTCCGCCTATAAGCGATATAGGCGTTAAAGATACACGCTTATTTATAATCGGTATACCGTACTGCTTTTCGATTACCTCACACTCGGAAACAAGCTTTTCCGCTGATTTGGTTATCTTATCGTATATCTTTTCGTTAAGTCTGTTTTCATCATCGCTTACGCAGTCGAAAAGGCTTATACCCATCGTTACCGTACGGATATCAAGGTTTTCGTCGCGTATCATATTTATCGTCTCTTGTATATCGTGAATGTTAAGCATTTCTATACCCCATTATATTCTGTGCATGGAATTAAAAATATCTTCGTGCATCGTATGTATTTCAAGATTGTTCTGTTTACCCATTTCTGACATTATATCTACAAAATCGTTAAACGGAACGCTTATGTTGTCGATGTCAACAAGCATTATCATTACGAAATAGTCTTGAAGAATGGTCTGGGATACGTCGGCAATATTTACGTTATATTCAGCGCACTTGTTTGCCGCCTTCGCAACTATACCTACACTATCTTTTCCGGTTACACTTATAACAGCTTGCATATTTAAATCCTCCGTTTTTTGCTTTTATACTTACCGTTTTATCTATTACTAATTAGAATAACACATTAATTATTTATTGTCAATATTAATTAAACGAGTATTAATAATACTTTTTTGAATAATATTTAACTTTAACGAATAACATTTATTAAATAGTAAAAAAACAGAGGTGCAGCATTATGTTCAAAAAAATATCGGTATTACTTATGCTCGTCATAACACTTTTCGTCTTCGGGTGTACACCAAAAAAACAAACTCATCTTGATTATCAATCCAAAAACTTCGAGTGTCTTGCCGACCTTAAAATAAATAATGAGGATTATTCAATAAAGCTTTCAAAAACAGATAATCAAAATTATAAAATAACCTATACAGCCCCTGAAACAGTAAGCGGTATCACAATCGAAAAAAATAACGACGGACTATTCTTCTCGGTCGGTAACGTACATATCCCACTTAAAGACAAACAAAACATAACCGCTGAAACAATTAAGCTTTTCAATCTGTCGAAAAATAACCTCGTTTCCACCGTAACCGATATGTTCGGTGGCGTTAAAGTTAAAATCTCCGACTATAAATGCAATTTCGGTAACGTAAAACTGTATCTTTCTGACGATACAGGGCTTCCGTTGAGGATAGAAGCAAGTATAAACGGAAACAGCGTCGTTATGTCACTTTCGGAGTTTAAGGTTATAGAAAATGGTTGAATAATCGCAAATATAACACATTCGCTGTCATTAAATAAGCAGAGGGATTCGCTCTTGAATTTTGCAAAGCATCTCGGTTTCCTTTTTGTTATGCTTTGCAAAATTCTTCGGTCACCGTTCAAAAAACGCTCCACCGGAGCCTTTTTCTCACTGCGTTCGAATCCCATTATATGCCTCGCAAAAAAATAAAAGAGAGAACATTTCTCTCTTTTATTTTTTGTGTAAGGACTACAAAAAGGATATTTTTGCTGGTTTTGCGTATGAATTCGAACCCTTGCATAAATGAAATCCTTGCTGATGCAAGGGTGAAATCAGCTAACGCTGATGAAATCTTCGGCTTTGCCTCAGATGAAATTAAATCCACC
>JAFQOB010000333.1 GCA_017395725.1 Clostridia bacterium | reverse complement strand
CCTCATCCACCACCGAATTTCTTTGAAATTCTTGTGGTCCCCCTTCTCCGCTGGAGAAGGTTTTGTTGCGGCAAAATTGCTCAACGGCAAAAGCCTCTTTTGAACCACCAGCTTAGCTGGTGGTTTTCTTATACCAATAAAAAAACACCGACGTTTGTCGGTGTTTCTTATATAAAATTATAATAAATCATCTTTATCGATAGTAGGGAGCTTAGGTGCAGACTTAGGCTCTCTTTTTAGTGGGTCATAAACGAACTTACGGCAAACATAGTCCTCGCTTACAATACCTTTATATTTACATAGCAAATTGGTGTCGCTTTTGAGAATTGTTGCATTTTCGCAGAAAAGGCACATTTTAACATAGTCTAATTCTTTTCGTTTTGCCATAACAAGAACCCCTTTAATTTGTCATTAACTCAATTATAAACGAAAGAAGCGTATTTTTCAATAGAGTTTAAAGATTTTGCAAATAATAATGCAAATTATGGCGCAAATAAGACCTTGCAGAGCTTTTGAAAGTACAAATTTTTTGCAGCTCAACCCATATTTTGAAGTAATGCTGACACTTTGCAAAATGACGGATACCCCCGACCAACCGATAAGAAAAGCCGAGCAGAAGACAGAGGCGAAGTTAGTTCCGTAGTTTTCAAGGAGAGAAATACCTTTTGTAATCTCAAAGAGTCCCACAAGAAATACAGAGATATATTCGCCGACACCGATGGCAGAGAGCATATTTTCCACCGAACCCGAAACGCAGGAAAAGAAGCAGATGAAGGCACAAATATTCAGCATAGGAACAACGCTGTTTGTAACGGCTTTTGGAATATCCGACAAAGAAAAACGCATTTGTTTCTCGGTTAAAACTGTTTCCAAATATGCGTCTTCTTTTCGTAGAAACAGTCCAATAATTATTGCCGACAGAATTTGGCTCATATAGATACAGAGAGCGATATTTTTATTTGATAGTGCAGCCCCCACAATACCGATAATAAATGCGGGACCTGTATTTGAGCAAAAGCAAATAAGCCTTTCCGCCTCTTTTTTTGAAATACTGTTTTTTTCATAGAGTGAGACGGCGGTTTTTGTGCCCAAGGGAAAGCCGAATAGACAGCCGGATAAAAAGGCTGCAAAGCTTATGTTTTTAATTTTAAAGGCTTTACAAAAGGGGGCACCGATATGTTTTCCCAACCTTTCAGCCAAACCCCAGGAAAGCATAAGCTCATTGAGAACAAGAAAAGGAAAGAGAGAGGGAATTGCTTTTGTGAGACAAATTGAAAGTCCTTGATTTACCGAGCGTGTCGCTTGAACAGGAGATTTCAGCAGAAAAAAGAATAGAAATACAGTCAAAAACGAAAAGATATTAAAAAGGGCAACACTTTTTGTCTTAGTCATTTAAAGTTATACCTCCGCATAAGATGTCTTGAATAATAATATTAGAGAAAACGGGGGAATATACTTGAAAAGGGGTATTTACCGAATGATATCTGGGTTATCGGAAATAACCGAATTGCCGTTAGACGAGATGTGCCGCGACTTTTTAGTTGGGTTATCGGGCAGACGGGAGATAACTGTAGACGGTGTTTTAAGCATAAAATTATATGAGAATGAACATATAGTACTTGAGGTGTGCGGAGACTTAGTGCATATAATAGGTTCGGGATTGACGTTGAAGAATTATTATCACGCGACGTTGTGCATATCGGGGAAAATAGATAAGGTTGTGTTTGGGGAGTATGATTATGGGCTTTCTTGATTATGTGTTTGGCATTGTAAAAATTGAACTTGACATTACCCATACAGAGAAGTGCATAAACCTGCTTCACAGGAATGGAATATTAGCAAAAAAGATAAAAAGAGATGATGAAAAAATATCTTTTTCCGTAAGGCTCTCAAAATACAAGAAAGTGAGAAGTTTGCTTGACAAATCGGGGATAAAAGTTTATAGTATAAGAGGGGAAGGCTTGCCATTTTTCCTGATGCGTTACAAAAAAAGATACGGTGTGATAGTGGGCGCATTAATTTTTGGTTGTATGTTAGCGATTTCAAAAAATTACGTATGGCAAATAACCTTTTCCGGAAATGAAGACATACCCGATAGTGTGGTAGAAAACCAGCTGTTAGACGTTGGTTTTGGCGTTGGAACGTATATACCGAAGGTTGATTATTACAGCTTATGTAACAGCTTTTTGCAGAGGTCGGAGGATTTTTCTTTTATATCGGTGAATATGGAAGGAACGACGGCAAAGGTTGAATTACGTGAACGTAAGAAGCGAAATGAAGAAGAGGGATACTTTGCATCAAACCTTGTTGCGAAATACAGCGGGCAGATTGAGAGTATGACAGTATATTCAGGAAAGTCAGTTGTTGAAAAGGAGTCGGTAGTCAAAGAAGGGGACTTATTAGTAAGCGGCTTTTTTGAAAAGACTTATGGGTTTGATATGGTTAGGTCAACGGGGAGTGTTTACGCTTACGTAACGCGGGAGTTTGAGGTGAACGTTCCTTATGAGAAGACCGTTAAGAAGTATACGGATAATCGCCAAAATAAGAGTGTTATAACCTTTTTTGGAAAGGAAATAAAGCTGTTTTCGAATATAAAGAACAGCTTTGAAAAATATGACGAAGTAGTTGACCGAGAAAGATTAGTGTTGTTTGACAAAGTCAGATTACCCTTTGTGGTAACGAAGACGAGTCGGCTTGAGTATACCGAAGAAACGATAGTTTTAGACGAGAACGAAGCGCGGAAAGAAGCTGAAAAACAGTTAAGCAGGATTCTATCCGAAGAGCTTGAAAATGCCGACGTGCTTGAAAGAACTGTAGAAGAGACTGTAACCGACGAGGGATACAAGTTGAGTTGTAAAGTATATTGTATAACAGATATAGCTCTTGAAAAAGAGATAAAGACAGAGAAAAATAATCCGTAGAAAATGAAAGGGAAAGAATAAATGTCGGAAAAAGTATTGCTGACCGATACGTTTGAGCAGACGTCAATAATATTCGGTAATTTTGATTCTAACGTGCAGATGATTGAAAATGCATTTGGAGTTAGGATAACGAATAGAGATACCGAGAGAACAGCGGGAAATGCGATTGTTGTATCGGGAGAGCAGGAGAACGTAGAAAAGGCGCACGAGGCTTTAGCGTATTTAAAGAAGCTATCGGTGCTTGACGATAGTGTAAGTGAGCAAAACGTTGATTACGTTATAAGTATGATAAAGGACGGAAGAGCAGACGAGCTTGAAGATTTTGGTGACGATTGTATCTGCATCACGTCAAGAGGAAAGCCCATAAAGGCAAAGACAGTAGGACAGAAGCATTACGTTGATGCCATAAAGAAGAATATGGTTGTTATGGGTATAGGACCTGCGGGAACAGGTAAGACCTTTTTGGCGGTTGCTATGGCTGTTACAGCACTTAGGAATAAGGAAGTCAGCCGAATTATATTAACCCGACCTGCAGTAGAAGCGGGTGAAAAGCTTGGTTATTTGCCGGGTGACTTGCAGAATAAGATAGACCCGTATTTGAGACCTCTTTATGACGCTATGTACGAGATGATGGGCGGAGAAAACTATTTACGCAATCTTGAAAAGGGCGTAATTGAAATAGCACCGTTAGCGTATATGCGAGGAAGAACCCTTGACGATTCGTTTATAATACTTGACGAAGCGCAGAATACGACCCCTGAGCAGATGAAGATGTTTTTGACAAGACTTGGCTTTAACACAAAGGCGGTTGTAACGGGGGACATAACACAGACCGACCTGCCTTTTGGCAAGAAAAGCGGACTTGTTGAGGCGATGAAGATACTGAAAGATGTTGAGGGAATATATATCCACAACTTTTCATCAAGAGACGTTGTAAGACATAAGCTTGTACAACGAATAATCAACGCTTACGACAAATACGAAAAAGAGAATATGGAAAAGGCTAAGGCGCAGAAGATAATAAAAAGGACGGTTAACTGAATATGAAAGTGACTTATTATATAGAGAATGAGCAAGAAAGAATTGAAGTTCTTCCCGAATATGAAGAGCTTGTAAAGAAAGCGGTAGAGGGAACGTTGAAATACGAGGGTTTTGACAATGACTGTGAGATTTCGGTAACCTTTACAGACAATGAGAATATAAGAGAATTAAACAAAGAGTACAGAGATATTGACCGCGAGACCGACGTATTGTCATTTCCGATGGACGAGGACGATATGCTTGGGGATATAGTTATATCGCTTGAAAAGGCAAAGGAACAGGCAGAGGAGTACGGACATTCCATAGAGAGAGAAATATCATTTTTGTGCGTACACTCATGTTTGCATCTTCTCGGGTATGACCACGAAACAAGCGAACAAGACGAAAAGACAATGTTTGCAAAGCAAGAAGAAGTATTAAAAGAAATAGGACAGATAAGATAAGAGGTAGAAATGAAGAGAACAGCTTTTATTGCGATAGTAGGAAGACCAAACGTAGGAAAATCGACGTTACTTAACGCTCTTATGGGCGAGAAGATTGCGATAGTATCAAAGAAACCGCAGACGACAAGAAACAGAATAACAGGTATACTCACCGAGGGTGAAGACCAGTATGTATTTCTTGATACCCCCGGAATGCATAAGCCCAAGACGAAGCTCGGGGATATAATGGTAAAGAACGTACGTAAGACCGTAGGCGAATCTGACGCAGTAATACTTGTAGTTGATGCGACATACGCCCCCGGACAGATAGAAGAGGGCTTTATCGAGAGAATAAAGAAGCAGGAATTACCGGCTATACTTGTAATTAATAAGACAGATAAGGCAGATGCTGAGCAGATTGGCGAATGTATAAAGGCATATTCGGCATTGCACGAATTTAAGTCGATTATACCCATATCAGCAGTTAAGAATGACGGAACTGATATTGTATTAAAGGAAGCAGAAGGCTTTTTGAGTGAGGGCGAATGGTTTTTCCCCGAGACTGCATTGACGGACCAACCTGAAAGACAGATTGCGGCTGAGATGATAAGAGAGAAGCTTCTGAGAACCCTTGACGAAGAGATTCCGCACGGAACGGCTGTAATAGTTGATACGTTTGAAGAGGGACAAAAGATACTGAAGATAAATGCTACAGTATACTGCGAAAAGGAAAGCCACAAGGGAATAATAATAGGCAAACGTGGCGAGACTTTGAAGAAAATAGGCAGTTATGCAAGAGAAGATATGGAAGCGTTTTTCGAGACCAAGGTATATTTGAATATATGGGTAAAGGTAAAGGAAAATTGGAGAGATTCACAGTCTGTGATATCCAATTTTGGCTTTAAACTTGACTGATGG
>JAFQOB010000332.1 GCA_017395725.1 Clostridia bacterium | reverse complement strand
GATTCCATTCGGTTAATATACAGATTAATGCGAAACGGTAAATATTTTTTTCATTGAATCATTCATAAAGGTACCCTTATCGCTTACGATAAGGTATTTTACGGTAAGGCTGTCGGCGTATTTTTGTGTTACTTTTTCTTCGCCCATTACAAAGAAAGCAGTTGATAAGGCATCACATAGGGCACCGTTTTCCGAAACGACGACAACGCTGTGAATACCGTTATTGACAGGAAGACCGCTTTTTACGTCAATAATATGATTGTATTTTTTTCCGTCTATTTCATAGTGACGTTCATAGTCTCCCGAAACGGAAAGAAACCCGTCTTCCAAAGAAATATAACCCAAAATTTTGTCCGTATCTGTGGGATTTTTTACTGCAATACGCCACGAATTACCGTCAGGATTTTTCCCAAAGACACCGATACTGCTTGAAAATGATACCATTCCCGAAGTAACACCATTATGCTTTAATAATTCAACAGCCTTATCACAGGCATACCCCTTTGCTATACCGCCAAATTCAAGCTTGGTATTTACATTATTTTTCTCAAGATAATTACCGTTAAAGGTAAGTTCGGATTCTATTGAATCGACAGCATTTTTTATTTCGTCGGAAGAGGGATAGGCTTCAGCCTCACTCCAAAGGGAAGTAAGTGCCCCCGAAAAGACAGAAAAAGCCCCTTCGGTTTGTTTTGAAATATCATTAGAAATACCGATAAGCTCCTTTGTAACCTCGGAAACCTCTGCACCTTTGGTTGATGCGTTATATTCAGCAACCGGTCCGTCATTATGCCTTGAAAGCTCTTTGTCCAAACCTTCGAGAAGCGTACGGCACTGTTTTAGTGTATCAATATTGTCTGTATCAACCATTAAGGTAGCAAAAGTATCCATACAGAAGAACGATTCTTCTGTATATGTTTTATGGCAAGAGGTTAGAAGAAGTGTCACCAGTACACACACAAGAACAATATATTTTTTCATAGTCTTTTCCCCGCAAATTTTCCAAAAGAAATAGCCAAAAGCCCCGTTATGATACCTGTCACCACCGAGACGGGCAACAGCCACTCAAGATACCAAAAGATTGCAGTGTCTTTGAAAAACAACGAAGCGACACAAACTTGACCTATGTTATGCAAAGCCGCACAACCGACAGAAACTCCTATAAAGCTAATTTTATCTTTAATGATGTATTTAGAAACAATCAAGAAACAGAAAGAAAGAAGTCCGCCGCCGAGAGAAAACAAGAATGAAATAGGAGTGCCGAAAAGAACGGCTGTCAAAACAGTTTTTGACAAGGTTATTAAAAATGCATCAATAGTCCCAAGATAATAAAAAGCAAGCATAATGCAAATATTTGCAAGTCCGAGCTTAAATCCGGGAATAGGAATAAGAAGATTAAAGGGAATAAGGGATTCAGCGTAGGAAAAAATAAGAGCTGCGGCGGTGAACAGACCGCCGTAAGCCGCCCTTTTAGCCGACAATGAAGTCATAATCATTCTCCCCCTCCCCGATAATTTTCACAAAGAGCTCTGCGGGAACACAGGCAACAGATTGACCGACACGGGAGATTTTTCCGCAATTAACGCAAACCTGCTCGGGACAGCTTGAGTTATCCACCCAAACACAGCCATTTTCTATTACGATAGAAAGCATAATATCGTTATTTTCAATATTTATGGTTCTGTTTTCATTAAGATTATAGATTGCTTCATTTTCCCCATAGGATATGACAACAGACTCACCGGTGGAAAAACCAAAAAGGCGGAAGCAAAAAACTCCCGCCGTTATAAGCAGTATTAAGGAAATAACAACAATATCGCCTATTTTCAGCTTCTTCATGTAAACACCTTTAGAAAAATATATTTACAAGAAGAATTATACACTTTTTATTATTTTATGTCAACCGATATTTAGCATAGGACTATTCCGATTCCCTTTTTTCCCCCGCGATTATAGCATTGTATACTTCGGACAAAAGATTCCAGGTTGTTGAGGTGACGACTCCTGTTTCTTTTATCTGAAAAATTCTCTGAAAAGCTTTAACTGCATTTTCTGTTTGTTCGTCATACTCCCCATTCAAAGTTATTTTGGGGAATTGCGGATAAGATTCAGCCACTTTAGCAAGATATTTTTGTAAATATCGCACCTCTCGCCCCACACTTCCCAAAACCAATATATTTCCGCCGTAAGGAACGGCAGTTCCAGAAAAAGCACTGGGAGGAAGGGTTGAATAGAGGCCGTTAAATATGTCAAGCAACACTCCCCACAACTGTTCTGTTACTACACCGTCGGGCTCAAAACCAAACATTTCTTGAAATGCGACTACTGCTTGATAGGTTTTTTCACCAAAGACCCCCACAATTTGCAAAGAAGGTATATTAGGCTCAAAGGCGGAGAGAAAAAGCAAATAATACTGCAATAATTTAACTTGATTACCGACATCGCCGTATCTGAGAGGGGATCTGAGCTCAGTAGGGATGTCAGAAAACTCCCCCATTTGCAGTACCAAATAATTCAGCTTATATATAGAGTCAAGGACGTATAAAAGCTTGTAATATGTATTTTTTTCTACGTTTCCGGTAATGGGTAGGTCAAATATTCTTTGGAACTCGGACACCGCCGAGGCTGTTTCTTCGTCATATATACCGTTAGCGGTTTCAATATAGGGTATTCCATCATAGTTTGCGGAAATTCTGTTTAGAGCAATTTGCAGACCGCTTACGTTGGGACCGACCTGACCTTGATACATTGGATAATCAAAAAGAAAAGAATTTTGAAGTCCCCTTACAGTTGCATTTCTTACGATACCAAAATCCCGCCCAAAATAATATTCTAATATTTCTTCACAGGTTCTTCCGTTTTCAGCCATAGCTATACTGCCTTCCACAGAAATTCCCCGACACCTTACCCCCTCGTAACATATTTCAGCATTAATAGGCCAAATACCGTAATCGCCTGCAATATATTCGTTGAATATCCTGTCTGCAATTTTGTTGATATTTGAAAATACAGCGCCATTATATTCGTACGCCAAATCTGTAATAGGGTCATCGGTTATATCAAAGGCGTAACCCATTTTTCTGTATTGCCTTTCAGTTATTCTGTAAAGTGCTCTGCTTATTTGAGCATACATAATTGCACAAAGAGCCTCATCGGGAATATCGGGAGAAAGTGTAGTTGACGCGACTGACTTTATGTAATCGGGAAAAGAAACAGTAACGTTTTCCGCAATATCATCTGCTTTGCCCAAATGAACCGTTATATATGCGGGGATTTCGGGCAATCCATATTCACTGTTCATTATACACCTCCTCCATAGCCGGCGGAACAGGAAACATATTCACATTTTGCAACGTTAAAATATCCTTAACTATAGGGATATCTTCATATTCAGCCTCAACGAAGCCCTCAGCGAAAATTTTAATACTGTAATCATCACCCGAATTTAGCGGAATAGGCTCTGTTTTACCGCTTGAATCTGTCAGATATTCGTAAAGAAACTCTTCATCTTTACTAATAACTATCCTACTGTTTCTCACAGGCGAAGCACCGTTAGCATACCTTACGTTTACGGTTAAAAAACCTACGTCCATGTTTTCCGTATTTTGCAAAAAATCCATATTTTCATCCCACTGTTCTTTTTTTAATATTATATGAGCCAAAATGTGAAAATGTGATTTAAAAAACACAAAACAAAAAAACGAATGATTCACATTGTCATTCGTTTTTGTGCTTTATAGGTAATTTACAGTTATATCAATATCCAAATTATAACATTACAAAAGGTTAATTATATTGTCCCCGTATTCTTTACAGGTTGCCCCATCGGGAGTTCCTGTAACATTAACTGAACACATATTCAAGGCTTTTTCGAGAGTGTCTGCAGCATTTGTACGGCAAATATGGCGCAAAAGCATAACAGCCGCACGAAGTATGCTTTCAGGATTCGCATATTCACTTAGCCCCTCTTCAATCATACGGGGAGCAGAGCCGTGAATTGCCTCAAACATAGCGTAACGGTCACCGATGTTTGCGCTTCCCGCTGTACCCACACCGCCTTGCAGCTGTGCGGCTTCATCGGTAATAATATCACCGTACAAATTTGGAAGCAGTACAACTTGAAAACGGCTTCTTATTGCAGGATTTACAAGGTTTGCCGTCATAATGTCAATATACCAATCGTCTACCGTTATTTCGGGATATTTTTTTGCAACCTCATGACAAACAGCAGAAAATTTGCCGTCTGTTTTTTTCATAATATTAGCTTTTGTAACAATAGAAACGTTTGTTTTTCCGTTATTACGCGCATAGTCAAAGGCAGCTTTTGCGATACGCTCTGTACCAATATCCGAGGTTACTTTAAAGTCCATACTAAGCCCGTCGACTTCTATTCCACGACTGCCCAAAACGTACTCTCCCTCGGTGTTTTCACGAAAGAAGATCCAGTCAATATTTTCATTAGGAATACAAACCGGACGTACGTTTGCATATAGGTCCAATTCACGTCGCAAGGCTACGTTCGCGCTTTCCATAGTTCCGCCCATAGGAGTGGTAGTGGGACCTTTCAGCAATACGTCACATTTTTTTATTTCTTCCAAAACACCGTTAGGAAGGGTTTTGTTTTGATTCAAACGGTTCTCTATAGTTAAACCGCTTATTTCTTTAAGAATAATAGTACCGTCATTAATTTCAGACGATAGAAGTTTTTTAAGAATTGCTTTAGCCTGTTCCATAATTACAGGCCCTATACCGTCGCCGTCAATTAAACCGATGACAACCGCTTCTTTTTTCAAATAATCGACTTTTTCTGAGGATATATTTGATATTCGCAGTATTTGCTCCTGTAAAAGCTGACGAAAGCTTTCACAAGCGGCATCTAAATTATTCATTGAACACACTCCTTTGTGTAGTTTAAAAGACCGCCCGTTTTTAAGATTGCTTGTTGACGGGAAGTAAAGCTGCACTTACAATTTATTGTTTTTCCGGTGGTTTCATTCACAACTGCAATTGTTCCCGATTTAATTCCATCAAAAATACCCGTTATATGCAAAATATCATCTTGTTTAAGCAAATCATATTCATCGGGATTTTCAAATGTCAGAGGAAGAATACCGGCATTAATAAGATTTGCCGAATGAATTCGCGCGAAACTCTTGGTGATTACACAACGTATACCGAGGTACATAGGAACCAAAGCGGCATGTTCACGGGAAGAACCCTGACCGTAATTGCTTCCGCCGATAATTATTCCGTTTCCCGCTTTTTTTGCACGTTCCGAGAAAGACCTGTCGCACACGCTAAAGCAATACTGCGATAAATAAGGAATATTGGAACGGTAGGGCAGGATTTTCGCTCCTGCAGGCATAATATGGTCGGTAGTAATATTATCGCCTACTTTTAATACCGCTTTTGCCGATATACTGTCAGAAAGAGCTTGGGATTTGGGGAATTCTTTTATGTTTGGACCGCGTAAGATTTGAACTTCATTTCTGTTGTCGGGAGGGCAGATAACTGCTGAATCGTCAACACAAAAAGAAGTGGGTAGCTTAGGCTCGTCAATGGGCGGTAAGGTAGTGGGGTCGGTAATAAAACCCGTCAATGCAGAAGCGGCGGCAGTTTCGGGAGAAACAAGATATATTTGACCGTCTATCGTACCGCTGCGTCCGTGAAAATTACGGTTAAACGTTCTGAGGCTTATACCGGCAGAATTAGGAGAAAATCCCATACCGATACAAGGACCGCAAGCACATTCAAGCAAACGCGCACCGCTTGAAAGTATATCGTTTAGAGCCCCTTCTTTTGAAAGCATAGTCAAAACCTGTTTTGAACCGGGCGAAACAGAAAGACTAACGTTGGGGGCTATGGTTTTATTTTTCAAAATAGCGGCAACCTTCATCATATCGAGCAAGGAGGAATTTGTGCAAGAACCAATACAAATTTGGTCAACGCGAACGTTCTTCAAGCTCTCTACAGTTACAACGTTGTCAGGACTGTGAGGACAAGCGATAAGCGGCTTCAGCTCAGACAAATTGATTTCAATAATGCGGTCATATACTGCATCAGAGTCAGCAGTAAGGGGAATATAATCTTTTTCACGACCTTGCATAGCTAAGAATTTTTTTGTTACGTTGTCTGAAGGAAAAATTGAAGTCGTTGCACCAAGCTCTGTACCCATATTAGTTATGGTAGCCCTTTCCGGTACACTCAAAGAATCGATACCGGGACCGCCCCATTCTATTATTGCGCCTACACCGCCTTTAACAGATAATATACGAAGCAGTTCAAGACTAACGTCTTTTGCCGACACAAACGGACGAAGCTTACCTGTAAGGTGTACCTTATAGATTTTAGGCATAGTGATATAGTAAGCGCCTCCGCCCATTGCCACAGCAACGTCCATACCGCCGGCACCGAAAGAAAGCATACCCAAACCGCCTGCGGTGGGAGTATGGCTGTCAGAACCTATAAGGGTTTTTCCGGGCTTTCCAAAACGTTCAAGATGAACTTGGTGGCAGATTCCGTTTCCGGGGCGAGAGAAGTGAACACCGTATTTTGCCGCAACCGATTGAAGATAACGGTGGTCGTCAGCATTTTCAAAACCGCACTGCAGAGTATTGTGGTCAACGTATGCAATACTGAATTCAGTTTTCACACGGGGAAGTCCCATTGTCTCAAATTCAAGATATGCCATAGTCCCTGTGGCATCTTGGGTTAGAGTTTGGTCAATACGAAGACCGATCTCACTTCCGGGAGTCATATCCCCCGATAACAAATGAGATGATATAATTTTTTGTGCAATCGTTTTACTCATGGTAATTAAACCTCGCCATCATATTTTCTTTAGCAAGAGTAATATGCTTGGTAATCAATTCCGAAGCAAGCTTTGCTTCCCCCGAAACAATAGCATTGAAAATATCTTTATGTTCCTTAATAGACAGCTCCAAACGTTCGGGGGCTTCGATTGAAAGCTTTCTATATCGCATAGTTTTGCGGTGAAGAGGAAGAAGTGTATCACGTATAACGGTACGCTGACTTAATTCGTAAATCGTATCGTGAAACTGGTCGTCCATTTGTCTCAGGTGTTCTATATCTTTACGCGAATAATAAAAATCCTGAAGCTCACTTATCTGTTTAAGCTTTTCTAAACCTTCGGGCGTAAGATTAACTGTTGCATAGTAAGCGGCAAGTCCTTCTATACGCTCTCTTATATGCATAATATCCACTAAATCATCAACGGTAATACCGAGAACAACAGAGCCTTTTCCCGATTCGCGTATCAACCTTTCCTGCTCCAAGCGCCTTAATGCTTCGCGAATAGGAGTTCTGCTGACACCTAACTGTTCAACCAATTTAAGCTCGGTTAATATTTCACCTCTGGGATATACTCCCGTAATAATATCGTTTTCAAGTCGTTCAAACACCTGATCCGAAAGAGATACAGTTTTAAATTCTGCCATATCTAAACCTCCTTATCGCATAAAACGCCCGGGGGCGAATTCTTCGATTTTTTCTTCTAATTCTTTTCTTGAAATTGACGTTTGTCTCTCTGCCTCGTATTCGCTATCGACCCAAGCTTTAAGAGCAAGTACAAGGTCATCATTTTTACTTAGCTGTTTTTCTTTTGGCAAAGAGTAATTTTGATTTATCCAATATGCAATACCAGCAGTTCCCGAGGTTTTGCTGATTTCTACGGTTGCGGGACGGTTCAAAAGCTTATTTGTATCAAATATGGTATAGATTTCTTCGTCTTTCATAAGTCCGTCTGCATGTATACCCGCGCGTGTTGAGTTAAAGTTTTTGCCCACAAAAGGAGTCATTACAGGTATGTTGTAACCAATATCTTTTTGGAAGAAGTCAGCTATTTCCGTAATTACCGTAGGGTCCATACCGTCCATTGAACCTCTGAGTGAAGCGTATTCAAAAACCATTGCTTCCAAAGGAATATTACCCGTGCGTTCACCGATACCTAAAAGTGAGCAGTTTACTGCACAGGCACCGTAAAGCCAAGCCGTAGAAGCATTGGAAACCGCTTTGTAAAAGTCGTTGTGGCCGTGCCATTCCAACCATTCGCTCGGAACGTCGGAATAGTGCTGGAGACCGTAAATAATACCTGCAACACTTCGAGGCATTGCGGCTTCGGTGTAAGGCACTCCATAACCCATAGTGTCACAGGCACGGATTTTAACGGGAATACCCGCCTGACGCGAAAGATTCTGCAACTCGTTAACGAAAGGAACTACAAAACCGTAAAAATCTGCTCTGGTAATATCTTCAAGATGACAGCGAGGAATAACCCCTGCTTCAAAGGCATCGGAAATAGTTGAGAGGTAATGTTCAAGCGCTTGTTTACGAGTCATTTTCATTTTTTTGAAAATATGATAATCACTGCAGCTTACGAGAATACCCGTTTCTTTGAGTCCCAAATCCCTAACAAGACGAAAGTCCTCTTTACTTGCGCGTATCCAACTTGTAATCTGAGGGAATTTCAAATCAAGGGCAAGACATTTTTCAAGGGCAAGACGGTCTTTTTTGCTGTAAATAAAGAATTCCGTTTGACGAATAATTCCGTAGGGTCCGCCCAACATAGACAGATATTTATATATTTTTACAATTTGGTCCACACTGTAAGGTTCAACCGATTGCTGTCCGTCACGCAAAGTTGTGTCCGTAATCCAAATTTCCTCGGGCATATTTAAGGGCACACGACGGTGGTTAAATGATACCTTTGGAACAGAGCCGTAGGCGTAAATATCACGCTGAAGATTTGGTTCTGTTACGTCTTGTAAAGAATATTTATAGGATTTTTGTTCCAACAGATTAGTTTTACTGGAAATTTCAAGCATACTTAATCCACCTTTCCTGAATGGTTGTATTATTGTATACAATTATACAAATAAAAACAAAGTTTGTCAATACAGTATATAAAAATAATCTGTAACAAATTATCGAAAGAACAAAAAAACTTTACAAAACAAAAAAAAGTGCCTATGCGAATATAATCACATAGACACTTAGATAGATTCAATTATTCAAATTAGTTCTTCTTGAAGAGTGTAAGAATATCATTGAAATCGCTGTCAGAAATACCGTCACCGTTAGGTTCAGCTTCTGCATTTGCATCAACGTATTCATTTCTGAAGAGACCTGAGTTGTCATCACTCTGCTCTGCTGTAAAAGATGCTTCAGCCTTTTCTTCAACAGGCTTAACTGTTTCCTGAGCTACAGCACCCTTTCTTGCAGATTCAAATCCGGTAGCAATAACAGTAACCTTCATTTCATCTTCAAGGTTGCTGTCAAATGCAGCACCCCAGATAATCTGTGCATCGGGATGAGCTTCTCTCTGAATCATTGTAGCAGCAGCATCAACTTCATCAAGACCGATATCGGGAGATGCAGTAAAGTTAACGATAATACCTCTTGCACCCTTAATAGAAGTTTCAAGCAAGGGACTGGAAATAGCCATCATAGCAGCCTGTTCAGCCTTATCCTTACCGTTAGCCTGACCAACACCCATGTGAGCGTTGCCTGCATTGGACATAATAGCAGTAACGTCAGCAAAGTCAAGGTTAATTACACCTGTAACGTTAATAAGCTCGGAGATATTCTGAACACCCTGTCTTAAAACGTCGTCTGCAATAACGAATGCATTGAGAAGAGTAATTCTTGTTTCGGAAACCTGCTTAAGTCTTTCGTTGGGGATAACAACAAGAGAGTCAACGCACTCACCCAACTTTTTAATACCCTCTTCAGCAAGTTCCATTCTCTTCTTACCTTCAAAAAGGAAAGGCTTGGTAACAATACCAACAGTAAGTATACCCATATCCTTTGCAATCTTTGCAACTACGGGAGCAGCGCCTGTACCTGTTCCTCCACCCATCCCGGTAGTAATGAATACCATATCGGTACCAATGAGAAGATTCTTGATTTCTTCAGCGCTTTCTTCAGCAGCTCTGAAACCAACGTCGGGGTTAGCGCCTGCGCCTCTACCCTTTGTAAGCTTTTCACCAATAGAAATTTTATGTGTTGCGCCCGACTTTTCAAGGGACTGCTTATCTGTATTTACTGCAATAAATTCTACGCCTCTTACGCCTGCTTCGATCATACGGTTAACAGCGTTTGTACCGCCGCCGCCGACACCTACAACTTTAATAATAACGCCGTTGCTGTTCGCTTCTTCAAACTCGAATGCCATTTTTTTGCTTCCTCCTGTATATAATAGATCCTTATTGTTTACATATTATGTTTTTTAAAGTCCAAAATTTTGCCGATATATAAATAATGATAATACTTTTCAAGTAAATAAGCAAGAACTTTTTAAATTGTTCCCGATATTTTTAAATTTTCAAGTAATATTTTTTCAAAAATGGGTTAATTAGCTACGATAACAGAACCGACGGTAATATCGTGAGCATCGACCTCACCCCTTTGAGCAGGCTCAAAAGTATTGATCATAAGCTCAGCGAAGGTAAGCTTCATTTCAGTTTCGCTGTTATCACCAAGATAAATCTTAAAACGGTCTTGATATGTAACGTATATATTGTATTTTTTAGTAAGGTCAATTGAAGTAAGATGTTCTGCGGCATCGTGACCGTTTAACGCTTGAATAAAGTTGT
>JAFQOB010000331.1 GCA_017395725.1 Clostridia bacterium | reverse complement strand
TATACGTTATATCCTATTTTTTGGCTGTTATATACTTGCTCTACGAAACACTTCGGTACTCTCGAAAGGGCTTTTTACAACACCAAGTATTCGCCTACATATTGAGCTTTTGTTTTCTTTTTTCAAGCTCCATTCAAGTTATTAACTCCAACGTTTACCTAACAAGAATAACCGTTATTTTGAGTCTGTGTATTTGTTATTCTTACAACCTCGAATTAACAAACCTCTTTGACAAGCTTACAGGCGTTCTTAATCAAGGTACATATCTTAAAAAAATTAAAGACCTAAAGCCTGAACAAATTGTTATTATTTTAGATATTGACAATTTCAAGCTTATAAATGACAATTACGGTCATCAATACGGCGATAAATGTCTGAGTATTATTTCTCACATTTTAAAATCAGTCTTTGAAAAACACGGTCAATGCTACCGTATCGGCGGTGATGAATTTGCAGTCATTCTAAGAAAAAACAGCAACATTGAGTCATTAATAACCCGCTTTGAAAATAACATAACTGAAAAATTTAAAAACGCCCCCCACAAACTCAGTGTTTCTCTCGGTTTTTCTAAATTTGAAAAAAATGATCACTTCGAAGCCGTTATTCAACGCGCCGACTCTAATATGTATAATATAAAAAAGCAAAAAAAAGCCGCAAAAGAACCCTCTTTTGCTATCAATTAAAAAAACAATCCCCCCGATTTTAATAATCGAGGGGTTATTTTTTTAGAATCTACTGAGAATATTTGCTGTTACAATATCGCACCAATAATGTACGTGTTTCAGTGCTTTTCCGTTCTTTAACGGTGAATACGGTATTCTTTCGACTTCAAGCTCGGGTATAGAATCTGTCTTGCCCTCAATATAGTCAAGCAATACAAGTCTTACAGTCTTCGCTCTCTGAATAAGTCCGCCAAAACGTATATCCTGTACTTCAAATCCGCAAGGTCTGTTATATTTATTCCACTGGGCCTTGTTGTCTGCATAATACTTTTCATATCTCTTAACAAGCTCGGGCAATACCTTGTTTGCATATACCTCAAGCGCTTCCATATCCTTTGCATCATAAGCCTTCTTAAGATTTATACCAAGCGCCGCCTTAATCTTAAGCACCGAACAAAGTGATGAAAGTGTCTTGAAAAATTCCTCGTATTCCCTATTTCTCTTACCGAGTTTCTTCATATACTCTGCCATTTCAGAAAAATGCTTTTCTATTCCCTCGGGTATATGGCAATCGTATTTGCCGTTAAGAATATCCTGATATAACATATACTTATAAGGGTTCGCAATATCCTTGCCGTAATCGTCTCTTAAAGGAACGTTATTAACCTGCTCCATCTCAAGAAAATCCTTATATGATGCGCCCGTACAGGTCTTCATTCTTATTTCTGCATGTTCGTCGGTCGTGTTACCACTCCAACAAGCTTCTGCATATATCTGAAGCGTCGGCAACGTTGCAAAATGAGGACAAGCTGAGCCGTCATCTCCCCACATCGTTATCCATGCATCTTTACAGCCCTTCTTTATACAGCACTCGGTCGCTGCTCTCGCTGACTCAACGGAAAATGCGTTAAGCGGTACAACGCCGTACCAACACACAGCACCGCCGGCAAATCCTATCTCGTTATTCTTAAAGTCTGCATGCAAGTCAAACATGTGGTTATATCTGTCTCTGTTTATTGAGTAATAATCCCAATAAAGAAGCTTCAAGCCTTCGGGCACCAATGCAACTATATCATCGGGTATCTTATCAAGATTCATTCTGTAATAGCCGCCTGTTGGTTGAACCATTCTGAAGAACATATCACTCCATATCATAGGTTCAAGCCCTCTGTCCTTGCACTTCTGTACAACTACCTCAAGGTGCTTCTTCATTATCTCTGAACGGGGAGTATATCCGTTCTTCTGCATATATACGCCGCATCCGAGCAAGAACGCTTCGTCCATACCTAAATTTATCTTTCTTGAACGGAAATTATTAGCACAAGTATCAAGCATATCGTCGATAAGCTTATATACCCCTTCGTCTCCAGCCAAAAGAATTCCGTCAACGTCACGAAGAGGCGCCATTGTTTCGTTAAGAAACAACGTTCTGAGGTGTGCCAAAGTCTGTATACAAGGAACGAGCTCTATACCCATTAAATTTGCATAATCATCAATTTCCTTTATCTCTTCCTTTGTATATCTGCCTCTCATATATCCAAAGTACGGCTGAGCTTCAATCTCATAAGTATCTTCGGTATAAAGCATCATTGCATTCAAGCCCATCAATGCATTTATACGTATCCACTCTTTCAGCGACTTTACAGTAAGCATTGCGTTTCTTGAACAGTCCGGCATCGTTCCAACACAATTAAACTTCGGTGTCTCCTCTATATTAAGAGTCTTCTTCTTCAAATTCTCAACAAGAAGACCTACTGCTCTCATAAGAGACGTTCTCGTCGAAAACTCAATAGTATACCCCTTGTCGTCTTTTGTAATCTTAAGCCCTTCCGGTCTTCTTTTCAACATAACGGGTGTACCGGAAGCATCGTCGACTGTATTAAGCTTAGGAAGAACTTCATTTATCGCCTTCATTTCGGGCGATGTTTTGTCTGTCAAAAAATAAAGCTTATTCATCATTTCTTTACCTTTCTGTTTTCCCCTTAGAGTTAACCAAATTATATCAGTATAAAAAGAAAAAGTCAACCAAATTAATACTTTTTACAGATAAAAGCAATATAAGGTTGCAAATCAAATATATAAAAAGCAATAAATGTTTTATAAATGCAAAACACCTTCTCCCAACGGAGAAGGTGTTCTGTTATTCTTGCTATTTTTCTCTTCGGTTAATTAATACACATATTCACACAATGGATATTGTCTGTCGAGGTTATAAGGATTATCAAAATCTATATCCTTTCACTGATACCACTTTCCTCTTGTAAAATCGGGTATATCCATAGGTGCTCCGCCTTTTGCAATAGACTGCTCGGACAGTACAGTTAAGCACATAATCGTAACGCCGTCATATATATCGATGGGCGGTCTTGCGTTCTTCTTTGCGCTCTCAACAAATGCTCTGAACACGTGCCAGTCCATACCGCCGTGTCCGCCTCGGGGGGTATAGTTGTCCCAAAGAGGATGACAATATCTTTTCGCAAACTCGTTTCCGTTCTTAAAAAGGTTATGCCCCTTACTGCTTCCCTCAAATTCGTCGTGTTCACCCTCAAGGAAAACCGCATCACACAAACCGAAGTATGAGCCCTTTGTTCCTCTTACCGTAAACTCTCTTGAGTAAAATCTCGGAAGCGTCGTATCAAGTGTCAGTTGTACGGTTTCCCCATGTGCACAGGTTATAACCGTCGTTATAACGTCGCCTTGCTTAAATTCAAGCTTCTGCAGCGGGTCATCGGGTTCTTTATGTCTCTTTATATAATCCTTAAGTCCCTTCGCGCAAGATGCAAAAGATGACAATGTTACAAATCGGTTACCGTTGTTTATGTCCAGTATCTTCATCATTGGACCTACGTCGTGGCTGGGATAAGTATCGCAATTTCTGTTTATATAGTTACCGAGTCTATAGTGTCTGTTGTCTTTACCCGCAGTTATTTCCGATCTTAAATCGTGTGAATATGAGCCCGAGCAATGTACAACTTCACCTAAAACACCCTCGCGGAACATTCTTAATGCCATAAGCTCTTTTTGTCCGTAACAGCAATTTTCAAGGAACATAAGCTGTGTACCCGTTCTCTCGTGGGTCTCAATTAAACGCCAACAATCGTTCATTGCATACACGCCGCCAACTTCAAGTCCTACGTATATTCCTTTTTCCATTGCCTCTATAGCAATGTCAACGTGTGTCGCCCATGAAGAACAAATCACAACAGCGTCAACATTTTCCATATTGAGTATATCTTTATAATTCGTTGTACAAAACGGCTTTGGAATATTCTTTTCAACCAATTTGTCTGCAATCTTCTGTACTCTGTCCTCAAATGCATCACATATAGCTGTAATCTCTACATCCATACCCACCATATCGGCAAAAGTGTCCGAGCATACTCCGCTTCCGCGTCCGCCAAGTCCGATAAAACCAACGTGCAACTTTTCTTTTTTACTCATAAAACAGCACCTCTTAATTTTTTGCTTTTCAGCTTAACCCCATAGTAGCACATAATTTTTCATTTTCAATAAACAATTCAACTAAAAATGGACAAAACAACTCATAAAAAAACAAAAGGTTACATTTATACAAATCAAACACCATTTTTACAGGTAGTTTGAAATATACTCATCAGCTGTTATTGCACAATATCCTACGCTGACATAGCTGTCTTTCACAAACAAAGAGGATTTATGTATTCCCTCGAATCTCATTCCGCATTTTTCCATTACGTGTCGGCTTACTTCATTGCCTACAATATATCTTGCCTCTATTCTGTGAAGATTAAGCGTATGAAATCCAAAATCAATTATCTTTTTTACTGCCTCGGTTGCGTACCCCTTTCTCCAATATTCAGGATTCAAAACATAACCGATTTCTGCAGAATTATTATCAAAATCAAGCCTTGCAAATCCACAGGTGCCTATCATCTTATTTGTCTCTTTATGTACAACAGCCCAATCATAAAAGTCCCCGGCTCTGTACTGACTCTGTATATATCCAAGATAATCCCTCGTATATCTTGCATCGGGATGTGAATTCCACAGCAAATACTTCGTAACGCTGTCAAGACGTGAATATTCATACATATCGGCATAATCTGCTATCTTCATTCTTCTTAACAATAGTCTGTCTGTCTCTATTGTAGGTATTCTTTTGAACATCTTCAAAACACTGTCTTTTTGCATCCCTTTTCCTCCGTACAGTCATTATTATCATTATAATCCCTTTATCGATATATTTCAAGTTATTTACAATAATTTACTATTATGACATTGATATTTAAAATAAATTGTGTTATAATTGATAGAACGTTATTTAAGGAGTAAAAATATGTTAAAAGGAAAATTTGCATTTTTAGGTACCGGCAATATGGCTGGCGCCATCATAAGAAGTATGCAGAGTAATTATTCTGCTGATAACATCGTCCTTTTCGATAAAGATACATCAAAATATGATTCATATAAAAACGAACCGTTTATTCTTGCGAACAGTGCTCCCGAGGCTGTAAAAATTGCCGACTATATCTTTTTGTCTGTTAAACCCCAAAACTTTACAGAATTGCTTACAGAAATTAAAGATTCAAAAGTTTCTCTTGAGGGTAAGACTTTTATTTCAATCGCTGCGGGAATTACAACGGATTTCGTCTGCGAAAAGCTCGGATTTAACGCTGCCGTTATCCGCACTATGCCCAACACACCTCTGCTTGTGGGCAAGGGTGTTACCGCCCTTTCCAAAAATGAATACGTAAACGATAAAGTATTTAAAAATATTTGTGCGGTATTTGCTTCCTCGGGTACTGCTTTTACTCTTCCCGAAGAAAAAATGAACGATATTATCGCAGTTACATCAAGCTCACCCGCCTACGTTTTTCTCTTCATCAAGAGCATCTATGATGCGGCTATCGAAATGGGCTTCGAAAATAAAGATATGCTCGAAATCATTTGCAAAACCGTAATCGGCTCAACTGAGCTTTTGCTTAAAACAGGAAAAACGCCCGACGAGCTTATTACTATGGTTAAATCACCTAAAGGTACTACAGAACAGGCTTTAAACGTTTTTGATGCGAACAACTTCTCGGATATCGTTAAAGAAGCTATGCTCAAATGCTCGGAAAGAGCTGAAGAACTCTCTAAAGGTATGTAATTTTATTTCAACCGCCGTCATATATTTTAACGGTGGTGGTTATTCTTGCATAAACAAAATCTATCTGCATATTTTCTAAGTTTCATTTCTGTTTCGGCACTGTTTTTCCTTATCGGATTAACTGTTTGCTATATATTATCCCCCGATTCACGCTTATTTTCATTACTCGAAAACAACGTCGTGTCATCAGTTATAAGTGCACGAAGCTTTGATATCTTTACTTTATCCGCGTCTTTTGCAGACGAATTAAAATATTTACTTTTCATCTTTGTAACAACGTTCTGTGTAAAAAGGCTTCCTTTCTTCTGCCTTGTATCTGCTTATAAAGGATTCACGTCAGGAGTGTGTTCTGCAATATTTCTTCGTGCCGTCAAGCTCGGTGCTGTCATTGTGCGGTTTAAATCATTCGGGTGTATGCTCTTTATTGTTTTTTGGGTTGCAAATCTTTGCATTTTGTGTTACACTTGTGCTTCGGCAATGATTTACTCGAAAAGCATAATATATCCACCCAAATTCAAATCCTTACTAAAAAGAAAAGATACCCTTAGATTTTTGTTTAACTTCTTAGCTCTGTGCGGAGCAAGTTTTCTTATTATACTATTAAAACACGGAAATCTTTTTATGTTAATTTCCACGAAAGGACTGTAAAAATTGTCAGAAAAAAGAAAAAAAAGGTTCAGCCTTTTCAGATATTCCCTCGACGGAAAAGGCGTTCCTAAAGACGTTAACGAACCAAGAAACTTCAAATTCTTTTTCAAGCTTCTTTGGAGAAACCTCAACAGGCTTATGTCTGTTAATATGTTGCTCGTTTTTTCAAACTTTCCCATTCTTTTCGCTCTTTTTGCCGTAAGCGGAAATTTGAACACAACTTCATATTCTCCTGTATCCTCCCTGTTCGGTCCCTTTTACGGAGCTTTGAAAATATCGGGAGAAACCTCTCCTCTAACCGATGCATTAAACGGTGTTTTGGGTATTCAGGTTGAAATATCCGTTCCTACCGTCGCAACCTATATTTTCTATGGAATAGGTTTCTTGACACTCTTTACGTTCGGTCTGTCTATGGTAGGCTCAACTTATATTGTCAGAAATATTGTAAAAGGCGAACCTATCTTCTTTATGCAGGATTATTTCTACGCTATAAAAAGAAACTGGAAGCAAGCTCTTATTTACGGCATAATCGACCTCTTGTTGCTCTTCTTGATTTTCTATGACATTATTTTCTTTGCGGCAAATGCATCGTCATATCTAACATCGCTTATGTTCTATCTCGCTGTCGCTATCGGTATCATCTATTTTGTAATGAGATATTACATCTATACCATTATGCTTACATTTAAACTTAGTATTTATAAAATACTGAAAAATGCATTCATCTTCTCTCTTGTTGGTTTCAAGAGGAACTTTGTCGGCACTCTCGGTATTGCCGTTCTTGTATTCTTCAGCTATGGACTTCTTATGGTATTCCCACCCCTTGGCGCACTCCTACCATTCATTATAACAATCGCAATAGGTCAGTTCATCGCTATATACACCTCGTGGCCTAAAATCTACAGCATCATGATCGAGCCCTACGAAGAAGAGGATAGCACACCTAAAGAAGAACCTATATTCAAAGACAGAGGATAAATACAATGAGGCACACTCAAAAAGAGTGTGCCTCGTTTTTTTATTCCTTTTTCTCGCCGTGTTCTCTTTTATAAGCGCTCGGTGATACACCGTACACGCTCTTAAATGCACGGTTAAACGTTCTTGCTGTATTAAATCCGCACCTTTGCGCGATTTCTGTTATGCCCCCCTCTTTCTTTTCGAGAAGGTATACCGCATCTGTTATTCTAAGTGAATTTATGTAATCGTTAAAGCTTATATTCAGCTTATTGTTAAGCAAGTGCGATATATAATACTTACTAACGTGAAGAGCCTCTGCGGCATCTTCAAGATATATATTATTCATATAATTTTCATTACAGAACAAT
>JAFQOB010000330.1 GCA_017395725.1 Clostridia bacterium | reverse complement strand
TGTGCGGAGCTGTAATAAGTACATAGAGGCGTTATTTTATTTGAAGATAATGTTTTTTTGAAATATCTATTAAGGTTGCTTCTAACTTTGGAATCTTCCTTGGTCTGTGCGAAGTTGCAATAAGTACATAGAGGCGATGTTAGGTTGATAGACAGCAGTTTTTTCATTTGTACAAAACAAAAAATTGCTGTTCGGGGTCATTTTTGCAATTGTTTTTATGCAAAAATTATCATTTTTATATACACCTAAACTCACAAAAACAAAAAAATTGGCTTAACAAGCCAACTTTTCGGGCAATAATCGTATAAACCCTCAAAAAAATACTATTGCTTTTATGGAAATCGTGTGATACAATATAATATGGAAAATTTTGTTTATATTATTACAGAAAGTGGGTAATACAATGGTTATAAAAAGCGAACAGGGAATTAACGATATTCAGCTTTTAGAAGCTTTGAAAAAGTCTATAGAAAACAAAAATCTAAAAAAAGTTTTGCTTCTCCCCCCCGACCACACAAGACTTTATTCGGGTGCGGGTAAAATCTGTGCTATGTATTACAACTTACTGAAAGATACTTGCGACGTTGACATAATGCCTGCTTTGGGTACACACGAAATTATGTCCGAAGCAGAATGTAAAATGTTCTTCGGGGAAGATATTCCTTATTCAAAGTTTTTGGCTCACAACTGGAAAACCGACGTTGTAAAGCTGGGTGAAGTTCCCGCCGAATTTGTTTCCGAGGTTTCCGAGGGGCTCGTTAACAACAAAATTGACGTTGAAGTAAACAAACGCCTCGTTTCCGGCGAATATGACCTCATAATCTCTATGGGACAGGTTGTTCCTCACGAGGTTGTAGGCATGGCAAACTATTCCAAAAACATATTCGTAGGCTGCGGCGGAAGCTCTATGATAAACAGCTCTCACATGCTCGGTGCGTTCTACGGTATGGAAAGAATTATGGGTAAAGATTTTTCACCGGTACGTAAGGTTTTTGATTATGCAGAAGAAAACTTTATTCAGAATATTCCTTTGATGTACGTTCTTACCGTTACCACAAATACAGGCGACGACGTACACATTCACGGTCTCTTTATCGGCAGAGAAAGAAAGCTTTTTGAAGAAGCTGTTGCACTCAGTCAGGAAAAGAACCTTAACTACCTTGACAAGCCCTTGAAAAAAGTTGTCGTATATCTTGACGGCAGAGAGTTCAAGAGCACCTGGCTTGGTAATAAATCCGTTTACAGAACAAGAATGGCAATTGCAGACGGCGGTGAGCTTATCGTTCTTGCCCCCGAGGTTGCAAAATTCGGCGAAGACAACGACAACGACAAGCTTATCAGAAAATACGGCTACGTAGGCAGAGAAAGAGTACTTGAGCTCGTTAACGAAAACGAAGACTTGGCAAACAATCTTTCTACAGCAGCCCACCTTATACACGGCTCTTCCGACGACAGATTCAGCATAACCTACTGCACACGCAAGGTTACAAAAGAAGAGGTCGAGGGTGTAAACTTCAAATATATGCCTTACGAAGAAGCGGCAAAAAAATACGATATAACCAAGCTCGTTGACGGTTACAATATAGTTGACGGCGAAGAAATATTCTATATAAGTAATCCCGCACTGGGACTTTGGGCAACAAAGGACAGAATACAGTAATGGATTATATTGACCTCCACACTCACTCGCATTTTTCCGACGGCTCAATGACACCGACAGACCTTGTTGCTTTAGCCAAAGAAAACGGACTCAAAGCAATTGCGCTGACCGACCACGATACTTTTGACGGTGTTGGTGAAGCATTAGAAGCAGGGAAGAAATACGGTGTTGAAGTTATTCCGGGAATTGAATTTTCCGCAGTATCAACCGGCGAAACCCATATACTCGGTTTTGGTATTGATATAACAAACAAAGAAATAAACAATGCCGTAAACAAGGCGAAAGAACTTAGGCTTATAAATAATCAAAGAACAGCCGAGGCATTGCAAAGACTTGGATTTGACATAACCGTCGAAGATGCAAAAAAGCTATCCCCCATAGGCAATATGGGCAGAGCT
>JAFQOB010000329.1 GCA_017395725.1 Clostridia bacterium | reverse complement strand
TTTATATGCGATATGGACGGTGTTATCTATCACGGTAACAACCTGCTCCCCGGTGCCAAAGAATTTGTAAAATGGCTTACTGATAACAACAAGAATTTTCTGTTTTTGACAAATGCAAGTAACAGAACTCCCGAAGAACTCAGACAAAAGCTTCTTCGTATGGGACTTGACGTTGATTCGTCTCATTTTTATACAAGCGCCCTTGCCACAGCAAAGTTTTTACAACTCCAAAAACCTAACTGTTCAGCTTTCGTAATCGGTGATGCGGGGCTCTATAATGCCCTTCACGATGCGGGAATAACAATGAACGATGTCGACCCCGATTACGTTATTATAGGCGAAACAGCACAGTATAATTACGAAAATATAACAAGAGCAATGCGTCTTGTAAACAACGGTGCAAAGCTTATCGGAACCAATACAGACCTGACAGGCCCATCTGAAACAGGTCCTATTCCCGCATGTCGCGCACTTGTTGCCCCCATTGAAAGAACGACAGGTAAACAGGCGTATTACGTAGGTAAACCTAATCCCCTTATGATGAGAACAGGTCTTCGCATTTTAGGTGTACACTCTGAAGATACCGCTATGATTGGCGACCGAATGGATACAGATATTATTGCAGGAATCGAAAGCGGTCTTGACCCCATACTTGTTTTAACGGGTGTAACAGACCTTTCAAATATCAACCAGTACCCCTACAGACCGAGACTTATAATAAATTCAATCGGCGATATTGCCGCAGAATAAAAAGGAGATTTCCAATATGAGTTCAGCTGATATTGCTTTTATTAACACATGTAAAGATATACTCGAAAATGGCTCTTGGGTTAAGGATGAAAAGGTCAGACCCCATTGGGAAGACGGCGAACCTGCATATACAATAAAAAAATTCGGCGTTGTAAACCGTTATGACCTTTCAAAAGACTTTCCTCTCATAACCCTTCGTCCTATTTCGCTCAAGGCTGCAATCGATGAAATACTTTGGATTTGGCAGAAGAAATCAAATAATATAAACGACCTTAATTCTCATATTTGGGATAGCTGGGCTGACGAAAACGGTTCTATAGGTAAGGCATACGGATACCAAATGGGCGTTAAGCATAAATACCGCGAGGGTGAATTTGATATGGTTGACAGAGTTCTTTACGACCTTAAAAATAACCCTTGCAGCCGTAGAATTATGACTAACCTCTACACCTTTGCTGACCTACACGAAATGGCTTTATACCCCTGTGCGTACAGTATGACGTTTAACGTAACAGACGGCAAGCTTTGTGCTATACTTAATCAACGCTCTCAGGATATGCTTGCAGCAAATGCTTGGAACGTAGCACAGTATGCAGCATTGGTTATGATGTTTGCTCAGGTTTCAGGACTTGAAGCTGGTGAGCTTGTTCACGTTATTGCAGATGCTCATATTTATGACAGACATATCCCCATTGTTGAAGAACTTATAAAACGTGAAGTATATCCCGCCCCCGAAGTTATTTTAGATAAATCAATTACAAACTTCTATGACTTCACTCCCGAAAGCTTTACCGTTAATAATTACGTACACGGCGAAAAAGTAGGAAGATTCCCTGTTGCTATATAATACTGATTTTTGAAAGGAATTATTTTTTATGAAACTTATAGTTGCC
>JAFQOB010000328.1 GCA_017395725.1 Clostridia bacterium | reverse complement strand
AGCATCAACCTGAACACGCATAAGGTCTTCCAGCTTATCAGCAATTAAAAGCTTCAAAGCCGCTTCTGCATCGCCGTTTGCAGATTTTACTATTTCCGCAAAACCTGCCGCCTGTTTTCTGAGTATTTCTTCAGCACCGCGAGCCTGCGCTTCCATTTTTGCATAGATAGCATCGGCTTCACCCTGAGCCTTACGTCTGATCTGTTCTGCTTCAGCCTCTGCTTCAAGCTCGAGCTGACGCTTCTTAGCTTCAGTCTTAACGATTATATCTGCTTCAAGGGTTGCTTTTTCAAGAGAACGACGTGCTTCTTCTGCAGCCTGTTCTGCCGAATAAGATTCTTCCAAAGCTTTTGCAGACTGAATCTTTTCTGCCGCAGTAGCTATTCTCAATGCCTCTGCCTGCTTTTCTTTCAAAGCCGCATCGGACATTGCTATTTTCATCTTAGCTTCGTTTTCACCCTCAATAGCTATTGAAGATGCATTTGCAACCTGAATACGCTGATCCATGTGTGCATTAGCTTCACCTATTGAACCGTCTCTTTCTCTTTCAGCAACGCTCTTTTTAGCATCGTTGATAGCCTTCGCAGCAGCTTCTTTACCGAGAGCTGATATGTAGCCGGACTCATCGCTGATATCGGTTACGTTTACGTTAATGAGACGAAGACCGATTTTCTTAAGCTCTGTTTCAACGTTACTGCTTACAGCCGCCAAGAACTTATCTCTGTCTGTGTTGATTTCTTCGATATCCATCGTAGCAATAATCAAACGAAGCTGACCAAAGATAATATCTTTTGCCAATTCTTGAATTTCGGAAAGCTGAAGTCCAAGCAAACGCTCAGCCGCATTCTGCATTACTCCGGTTTCTGTGGATATTCCAACAGTAAATCTTGAAGGAACATCAATACGGATATTCTGCTTTGAAAGTGCGTTCTTAAGATCCACCTGAATTGAAATAGGGGTCAAATCGAGAAACGCATACGACTGAAACACGGGAACAACAAATTCTGCACCACCGTGAATACATTTCGCGCTTCTGTTTGTGCCGTCTTTGTTTTTACCGATAGAACCATAGACGACCATAATCTTATCGGACGGGCATTTCTTATACCTTGAACACGCCCAAACAACGAATGACAATACTATCAAAATGATAGCAGATACGAGAATGATAGCTCCTTCTCCCATTAGAATTTCCTCCTAATACAAATTATAATATATTTGAACTTTTTATTGGTTCCTATTTTCTTTTAACTACCAAAGTAGTCTGACCGCTTATACCTGTTACGACTATTTCCGTACCGGTAGGTATAGCTTCAGTTTCATCTGTTACAGCATCTCTTTCAACATACGAGCCCTGCAATAATACGTTAACCTTTCCCTCTCCGTTTCTTGATGGGGGAACTGTAAGATAAACCCTACCTGACGTACCGAGAGCATTTCTGTTATCCAAATTGCCGTCGTTTCTAAGCTTCATTATGCTCTTCATAAGTATAGCCAAAATATACATCATAATGAAACCTGCGATAACAGCTATCGGAATTATAATCCAAAGAGAAATACTTGCCCTGTCAAGCATAAACCCTGTCCAGCCGAACACTACTAAGAATGCTATTATTCCCCTTACAGTAAAGACTCGCAATGAATCCAGTCCCGTAGGGTCAATATCGCTGTCAAGCTCGCCGTCCCCAAAGAGTCCGTCGCCTGAATCAATATCAACGTCAACGTCTCCATCAAAATCAGCGCCCGAATCCATGCCTATTCCAATCAACATAAGTACTGTCTGAACAAGCAGAACACCTGTTGTCGGAATGGCTATTAAAGCAAATATCTGCGAAACCAAACTCAATGAATCCCACCAATTACTCATAAAAATATTTCCTCCAAAGTAATATATATATTAATCTAATTTTGAAAGTATTTCCTCTGCCGCCTTGCGCGATATCGACGCATAGTGTGCATAGGTCATTACTTGCAATATCTTAACAAGTCTCTGTCTTGCCCCCGGAATAGGCTCCTCGTATTCTTTTGCAGCATTTTCAACTGCTTTTGCAATAGCGTCGCTGTCAGTAATTATACCGCCCTTACTCTCTGCAACGAGGTCAACGTATTTGTGATATAATTCGCTGTCGCTGATAAGATTATCACTCTCATCATCTAACGCACCGTTTATATAGGAAAGCATATCGCAAATTTTGTCAAGCTGCAAAGATTCCTTAAGCATATTCAAGGTGACAATTCTTGCGAACTGGTCTTTCGAATACTGTCTTTTTTGGGGAGATGATACAAATCCCCTTTTTACCCAGTTTTGTATCATATAAGGTTCAAGTCCTGTCATAACCGATACCTGCGAAAGTGTTATCCCACCTGCCGCAAATATTCCGTCAAACAAGTTCCTTGATACTCCTTTGGACAACTCAGAAATTTCAATCGTAGTTCCCGGTAACACCTTAACCATTGAATCCCCCCTTTTGTTTACGGTTTTATTATACCACACGGTCACGTGATTGTAAAGAGGGTTTATGTGATTTTTTGTAAATTCTCATTTTTGCATAAAAATTTTATCCCACTTGATTATCATAAACAAGATATTTTAGTTATTTTATACATTTTTGTTGTTTTTTGCATCTATTTTCAAAAAACAATCGGCAATTGTTATTGTATTTTTTTCAAAAACTTGTTATAATGTTTGTAACAAATTTTTATAGGGAGCTAATGTTATGACTCACGAACAGTTTTTAAAAAATTTATCAGTTCCGTCAGGTAAAATAGACGTTGTTCTCGATACAGACACTTTTAACGAAGCTGACGATCAGGTTGCACTTGCATATATGCTGAAATGCGAAGATAAATTGAATATAAAGGGTATCTGCGCCGCTCCGTATTCAGGACCCGGAAAAACAAAAACTCCCGAAGAGGGTGTTATAAACAGTTATAATGAAATATTCAACATACTTAAACTTGCAAAACGTGAAGATATGAACGATAAGGTTTATATGGGTTCAAAGATATATCTTCCCAACGAGAATACTCCCGTAGAATCTCCTGCGGCTGATTTTATGGCAGAACTTGCAAACAGCTATTCTCCCGAAAACCCACTTTATATAATTGCTATAGGAGCTATAACAAACGTTGCTTCTGCGATTTTGAAGAACCCTAACATAAAAGAAAACTGCGTAGTTGTTTGGCTGGGCGGACACGCTCAGCATATGCCCGACACAGCTGAATATAATATGCGTCAGGACGTTGCGGGGGCAAGAATTTTATTCGGTTGCGGCGTTCCCTTGGTACAGCTTCCCTGCATTGGCGTAGTAAGCGAATTTGCTACGTCTGAATGGGAACTGAAGCATTGGCTCGGCGGAAAGAATCAACTTTGTGACTACCTTATATATAAACTTGTAAATAAAGGTGAAACAATCGCCGCCGGTATGCCTTGGGCAAAGCCTCTTTGGGATGTTACGGCAATCGCTTGGTTGCTAAACGATAATGATAGATTTATGTTAAGCGAAACCGTACACACGCCTATCCCCGAATACGACCACCATTATTCATACGACAACAGACGCCACCTTATGACTTATGTTTACAGAATAAACAGAAATATTCTTATGGACGATTTATTTAGAAAGTTGGTGGATTTTGAATGAAGATTTACAGTATAGGCTCTCTCAATATTGATTACGTATATTCTGTAGACCATTTTGTTACCCCCGGTGAAACTTTATCTTCCGACAATATGCAGATATTCCCGGGCGGTAAAGGCTTAAACCAATCAATAGCCCTTGCGAAAGCGGGTGCTGAGGTTATCCACTGTGCAATCGTAGGAAACGACGGAGCATTTTTGGTTGAACAAATGGCAGAGTCAGGCGTTGACGTCAGCAAAATAAGAAAGGTTGACTCCCCCTCGGGACACGCTATTATTCAAGTAAACAAAGCGGGTCAAAACTGCATATTGCTTTTTGCGGGAACTAATTACGCTATTGACAGAGAGTATGTTGAAAGCGTTCTTGAAGATGCAAATGAGGGCGATATGGTTCTGCTTCAAAATGAAATAAGCTGTCTTGACGTTATATTTGAAATTGCACACGCAAAGAAAATGCAAATTGCATTTAATCCTTCTCCCTTTAATGAAAAAATAAAAACACTTCCCCTTGATTACGTTAGCTGGTGGTTCTGCAACGAAATCGAAGGAGAAGCCCTCTTCGGTAGTAATAACCCTGAGGAAATAGTAAATAATTTTATTGCCAAATACCCTGAAAGCAATCTTATATTGACTCTGGGTAAGAACGGCAGTATGTTCAAAAACAAAGACTTGCAGCTATATCAGCCTATATATGAATCACCGAGAGTTGATACAACTGCGGCAGGCGATACCTTCACAGGCTATTTCCTCAGTGCAGTAACACAAAATAAAGATATAGCCTATGCCCTAAAGCTCGCCACGAAAGCATCATCAATCGCAGTATCGCGTAAAGGTGCATCTGTATCCATACCTACGGCAGACGAAATTATAATATAAAAAAACGGCTTTTAAAAAGCCGTTTTTTTATGCCAATTAATATAATCACTCCAACCAAATGGGATTTCCGATTGCAACAGGTGCGCCGTCGGATTCGCGTATAATTACCGTGCGGTAGAATTTTCTTTTTTCTACGCTTAGAGCAACCTTAAAGGGCAATGCCATTTTAGAACTGTACGCCATGCCCTTGTCGGTTATAATGTCAATTCTGTAAGTCTCGTCTCTGTCAAAACGGAATGTATGTACATCATCAACTTTGATATACAAAACCATACCGTCTTTATACGTTGCAGTCGAGCCAACGGGATTTGAGTCAATACTCATTTTTATTCCAAAGAATCCCGCGTTCAAATCGCCTTTTCGAAGATACTCAACGTATGCCTTGCTATTTTTACGGTCTGAATAGACAGTATTCAACGCAACCAACATAGTTTGTCGGTGAGAATCGTTTGTGCCTGTATTTATTACCTTGTAGCCAAGGTCAAGCATTTCCATCCATAGTTTATAGTTTTTT
>JAFQOB010000327.1 GCA_017395725.1 Clostridia bacterium | reverse complement strand
TCGCCCGCCCTAACGGTATTATCAACCTTTGGTTTCTGAATCTCAGGGGCTTCCATAATCAAATTAACCAATCTTTGCACGTCTTCGTATTCATAACCCGCATTTTCGAGCTTTATCTTTCGCTCCTTGCCGTTGCCCCACTTACCCTCAATAACCTCTTTTGCAAGAGTCTCTACGGATTTCGGTATCGTAACCAACGGTTCATCAAAGGCATCAAAGCCGTTAAGTCCTCTTTCTTTTATAAGGGTGGGAAAGTCGCGGTACATATAGTTCTGGTCGCACACAACACCCGCTACGGTATTGTTTCTTATCAAATTCGTCTCGCCGCCGAACTGCCAAATGCCCATAACGTCGGGGTTAGGATAGGTGCATTCTTCTGCCCACTGAGCAACCCAATGGGTATATCCTTTAAGCTCGTTGTCGTTCATATAAGCCGAGAAATTGTAAACGGACGAGTAAATACCTACCCAAAACCCCAGCGTTTCAAGCTTGTTGCACCACGTCTTTACGATTTCCGTTAACTTCGTCTTACCGCGAGCTAACATATCCTTATGCTCAACGTCGATAAAGACCGGCAATTCAAACTGTTTCTTTCTGAGAACGTTCCTGTAGAAATAATCGGCTTCTTTTTCAGCATCTTCGATTGATAACGCCTTACTGAACCAATATACTCCAACGGGGATATTATTTTTCTTTGCTTCGGCATAATTTTTTTCAAACAAAGCGTCGGTGTATAAGCCGACATCACCGCCGCCGCCCTTCAATATGGCAAAAGCAACTCCCTCTTTAATTGCCTTTTTAAAATCGAAGTTACCCTGCCATTTTGAAATATCAATTCCAAATTTTTTCATAACAGTAATCCTTTTTTATTCAACTTTATCGTTTTCAGAATCAGTTTTATTATTATTTGAAGAGAATTCCGCATCGACAAGTCCCTCGCCGAGTATATAAGCTATGCAGGTAGCCCCCGACATAATTACACCCGATATCTGTGTTGCCACACTTTCAGCAATGCCGAATGAAAGCAACAGTGGAACAACAAATCCCACGACAGCAATCCAGAATTTTCTGCTTGTAAGCTTTCTTTTCCAGTCTATTTTCATATATTTATCATACTCCTTTTACCTGTGATAATTTTCAAGGTCGGAGAGTCTGTGGTTAGTAACCTTCAGCTCCTCGTCCATAACAGCGGTATGCTTTTCGAGGTTGTACACTCGGTCAATAACCTTGTTGTGCTCGTCAACCTTGACTTCGAGCTGTTCTATGCGGTAGCTCGTCAGCTTTGAGTTTATCATAATTCCTGCAAGGGTAGCGATAAAGCTTCCTATTACCCCTGCAAGAGATGTTATTATTTCGTAGTTCATGATATTACTCCCTTTCCAATAGCAATAAAACAGCTTTCTTTAAGGGGAGAGGTACGTCTTCTATAGTTTTCAGCTTCTTTTGGATAAGCGTCGCGTAGATTTTTGCCAAGAAAATCATCTCCTTATATGATATTGAGATTGTGTGATTATTGTGAAAACATCTCATACAGTTCACAGAGTGCCAAGTGTGTATCGGTCATTTGCTCTTCGAGGGAGTTATTTTTCTGTGAAAGGAGTAAGATGTATTCGTCTTTTGAATATTGGGTTTCAGTATAAGTATAAAGGTTGTCACAAGGTTCTCCGAACTCGTTTTTATCAACCTTTTCAACGTCGGTATGGATAAAAACGGTATCCCCCGAAATAATCAAAGGGGCAGTATGTTCGAAAGAACCGTAGACGTTATGCAGAACAGTCATAGCAAATCTCCTTTCTTTTTACAGATACATAATTCTTGCAGCTTTGTCGTAGTTTTTATTTTCCTCGTCGGGCTGTTCACCCAGTCTGATACAGAAGATTCCCGCGCCGTAGCCTCCCGTATTATTACCGCCTACAATACAGTAGCTTGCGGAATACATCACTTCCCAGTCGGTGAAATAAGTGCTGTTTGAGCCGGTATATGCGGCGGGTAAGAACCCTGCTTTTGTGGTGCCCATAATATCGCTGGCATAGCCGGTACCAATCAAACCTTCTAATTCTCCTATTGAACTTATGTGGTTTCCGCCCCAATTTGCGTATATGAAGCTTTTGCTTGTGGAAATACAGTCAAGCCACTGATACAAGGTACCGTAGATATCTTCAAGTCCTAACAGCTTTGAACGGTAATTGCCCGAATTTCTTTCCTCTTCACTGAGCAAGGAAGAGTCCATACCGTACGTATCGCTGACACCGGTGGTTAAGTTTTCCACAGAGTTATCTGCCCCTATGAAGCCGCGACATACGGCTCTTTGTGAGTCGAGGTTTTTGTATTTTAACACGTACATACACTGAATAAACAACCACTGGTAGTAGGAGAAGAGTAATGCGTTTTTATTATTTGCGTATTCTTGGGCTGTACTGAGGTTGTTGATAATTGAAACAGGTTTGTTTGAAAGGCTTGACATAACAGTATTACCCTCGGCATTTTCAGTTAGAGAAGCAAGGTATGCGCCCACGTAGAATATATTTTTATGAGTAGTGTTGTAGCGGTGAGCATTATATTCAAAACCGAACAGGTCGGGGTGGTCTGTCATACTTACCTTAGTGTAGGCGTTAAATTTTTCTATTTTTATACCTCGGCGCGGAAAGGCAATACAGACGTCGTTTGTTTCGCCGTTATCGACGGAAATGGGAGTGCCGTCTTCAAATTTTGAAAAGTCTGTTGGGTCTAACTTACCGACTTCTTTACCGTCTTTTAAAAGTACGGGATAATGACCGAAGAAGTTATCCCATTCTACGCTTCCGGGGGTAAGGTTTTTTGCATCATCGGAATATTCTACCATAGATTCGGGATGGTAATCGGTACGCCTGATTAAAACCGACATAATCTTGTAGTTTCTTTCAAGCTCAACGTTTCTCCACTCCTTACCGTCGAAAAATTCAAGAAGCTTATTTTTTATTCTGAAGTTATGGGAACCGTCATCGCTCATAATCTCACTTTGAAGGTGGGAATCAAGAGCGATTTTTGTTTGTTCGGAAAGGGCATTGACGTTATTTTCGGCTTCGGCAAGTCTTTTTTTCATATCGGCGTACCCCTCTTTGCGTTCAGCCTCAGAAGACATAACGTCATTTACTGCAAGAAGAAGCTGTTCGGCAAGCTCGGGCGTCGGGGCATTATCCGTATTGTCTGAAGCGATTGATGCACCCGATACAATAATACCGAGACTTACGTATTCGGTATTTAACTGCTTATAGGAATTAGTATCGGGCAGGTCGCAAAGCCCTACAACGCCCAACGAAAGCTCGCCGCCCTCGGTGGCAAGACATTCCCAGGGGATAATGGCGATATCGTCGGTTATTGCAACGGTAATACTTTTACCGCTGCCCGAGAATACGGCAACCTTTATGGGATAGCTTGTCCATTCCTTAGAGAAGGCGAAACGGCAGGCGATATCGTTTACCGAGCCGCAGGTCAGGGGAACTTCATTAAAGTTAAGCTCTTTTTTTATTTTGATATCCGATTGCTGAACGGTCAAATTAATATATCTCATTTAGTTACCTCCCTTTGTATTTCGCCTCAAAATATGAGTCGATATAATCTTCATCAATACCCATAACGAGAGCCTTATATCTTACCGTAGACTCGTCTTCATAGTTGTAGTCAAGAGCTGACAACACGTCATAAAGCTGACCGTTGGCTTGCATAATATAAAGCTCGTTTTGGCTGATATAGTCTTTTGTTTTTTCGTCGAACTCAGCCCAGAACTGTCTGTTTTCGTTAACGACC
>JAFQOB010000326.1 GCA_017395725.1 Clostridia bacterium | reverse complement strand
ATGATGGAAAAAATGGATATGGATATCGCGGGTGAATTTATCGCTATGGCCTCGGAGCTTATGCTTATTAAAAGCCGTATGCTCTTCCCCAAACAAGAAGAGGAAGATGAAGAAGACCCGAGAGCTGCCCTTGCCGCTGCCTTGCTTGAATATAAAAAAGCAAAAGAAGCCGCAGTTTTACTTAACGGTATGTTTTCGGAATATTCCGGCAGATTTGCAAAAGAAAGCGACGTTTTCCCTGTTCGGAGAGACGAGCAGCCCACTGATATGGATTCAACGCTTCTTCAAAAAGCCTTTGTCAGACTTATAAACAGAAGTAAGCTCTATTCGGCTCCCCCTGAAAAAGTATTCGCCCCCTTGCTTCGCGGACGAATGGTTTCTGTTTCGGAAAAAATCCTTTCCATTATTAAAAGACTCCGCAAACAAGGCAGAGATTCATTTGATAATCTTATGCTCCTCTGCGAAAACCGTTCCGAGCTTGTCGCCTCCTTTATGGCTATTCTTGAGCTGGCAAAAGCAAGAAGAATTGAGCTCGAAGAAAATGATAACGGCGAACTCCATATCATACTTAATACTCACTCTAAGCGAAAGGCAGTAAATGAAAATGCAGAATGAACTCAATACTTCAAAGAATTTTGAAATAATTGAAGCTATACTCTATGCCGCAGGACACCCTGTTTCATACGATAAAATTGCCGATATACTTGAAACTACACCTGCGGTCGCAAAAAAAATGGTTGAAGATTACAGCGAAAAATACAACAACAGCGATACCCCTCGCGGTGTCCAGCTTATTATGTTTGATAAAGCGTGTCAGCTCTGCACAAAAAGCGAATATGAATCCTACGTTAAAATGGCACTCGGCATTAAGCAAGGCAGAGGTAATCTCTCCAATTCTTCCCTTGAGGTTCTTGCAATTATTGCATACCACCAGCCCGTAACACGTGCCTACATAGAACAGGTCAGAGGTCTCGACAGTTCTTACTCCGTTGCTCTTCTTATGGAAAAAAATCTTATCGAGAAAAAAGGCCGTCTTGACGTTCCCGGAAGACCTTCCCTCTACGGAACTACTCTTGACTTTCTCCGTTGCTTCGGACTTACCTCTCTTGAACAGCTTCCCTCGGTTGAAATGCTGACTCTTGATATAAATGAAAACGAACAAACCGAAGAAGACTCCCCCGAGGAAACAGCCGTAACCGAATAACATAACAAAATTTATTTTTACAGAGGAGGAAACATATATGTGGTGGCTTATACTTCTTATACCTATTATATTGCTTGTTCTCCTTATATTTTTAAAAATAAGGCTTTGTCTTACTTATGAAAATGATTTCTCGGTTAAAATAAAAGTTCTTTTCTTTAATATCAACCTATTTCCCCGTTCGGTAAAAAAACCGAATCCTAAAAATTATTCATTAAAAGCCCTACAAAAAAAACAAAACAAACTCAATAAAAAGAAAACAAAAAAACAATCGCCAGAAAGCTCCGAAGCTACTGCTCAAGAGTCTCCCTCAAACAATAAATCATCTAAAATTAAGGAAATTCTTGAAATTATTAAAATCATTCTCGAAAACGTTATGTCTCCCTTCGGTCGCTATCTAAAGGTCGAAATTATTAAAATGCACATAACGGTAGGTACAGATGACCCTGCAAAAACTGCCCTTATTTACGGCGGTATCTGTCAGCTTACCTCTTACATTGTCGAACTTCTCTCAAACCTTACTAACGTTGACGTAAAAAAACAAAACAGCATCATTGTTAATCCCGATTTTTTGGAAGGCAAAACAGATGCAAAAATTAATATAACTTTAGGTCTAAGAGTTTGGCACGGTCTTTCCCTCGCCCTTAAATTCTTTATGGGCTATATAAAAAGAAAAAATCAAAAATCATAAAATCTTTATTATACTATCCATCGGAGGTTCACTATGGACAGCAAACAAAATGATATTATCAGAACTACTCTCGACAGCTTGAAAGGTATTGTTGAAGCCAATACTGTTATCGGCGAACCTGTTACAACTACAGGCGGTGTTACTATTATCCCTGTATCCAAAATTTCTCTCGGCTTCGCTTCCGGCGGTCTTGACTACGCTTCAAAAAAAGAACAGGCTGAAAAAAATAACAACTTCGGCGGCGGCTCCGGTACCGGCGTTTCGGTTACTCCTATGGCTTTTTTGGTTATTAAGCCCGATTCTACCGTTGAGCTGCTCAGCATGTCTACTCCCGATACTACTACAAATAAAATAGCAAACGTAGGCAATATTATCGAAAAATCCCCCGATATCTTGGAAAAAATTAAGAACGTCTTTGCTAAAGAAAATAAAGGCGAATAAATCAACTTTTTCCTTCTTGTTTTTTGCATATTAAATGCTTTTATTTGAAATAAATACTATTAATGATATTTATTTTCAACGGAGTATTATATGAAAAAAACATTTATTATACTGCTAATATTGGTATTTTTTGCCTTATCTCTCTGCTTGGGTGCGTCTGCATTATCAACCTCTGCACAAAGCGCTGTATTGATTGACGGTCACGGCGGCTCTGTACTATATGAAAAAAACGCACACTCGAGAATGGGTATGGCAAGTACTACAAAAATAATGACAGCCCTCGTCGCAATTGAAAATTGTCCTCTTAATAAACAAGTTCAAATTGACGATAAAGCTGTCGGTATTGAAGGCTCCTCTATCTATCTTACACACGGCGAATCTCTCACTATGGAGCAGTTGCTATACGCTCTGCTTCTCCAAAGTGCCAACGATGCCGCTACGGCAATTGCCATTGAGGTTGCAGGCAGTATTGAAGATTTCGCGGCTCTTATGAACGAAAAAGCGGAAACAATGGGACTTAAAGATACTCACTTTACCAACCCACACGGTCTATATGATGATAACCATTACACTACAGCCTTTGAATTAGCCGTTATAACAAAACACGCACTTGAAAACGAGACCTTTCGTCAAATAGTTTCTACAGTTAAGCAAACTATCCCTCTTAACAACGGAGACGGAACCCGTCTTCTCGTTAACCACAACAAGTTGCTAAGATTATATGATGATGCAATCGGCGTAAAAACAGGCTTCACCAAAAAAACGGGCCGTTGTCTTGTATCTGCCGCTGAAAAAGACGGCACCACCGTCATTGCCGTTACGCTTAATGCACCAAACGATTGGAACGACCATATTGCTATGCTTGACCTCGGTTTTGAAAAAGTCAAGACCTATCATCTTACTGCCCCAAACGGTATAACTCTTAAAGTTCCCGTCGTTGGCGGTACTTTCGATTACGTAACAGTTACAAACCCCGGCGGTCTCAGCTACACTTGCGAAAAAAGCACGGCAAACATTACAAGCGAACTTATTATCGACAGATTCCTTTTTGCTCCCGTTAAACAAAATGACGTTATCGGTTACGTCGTCTACTACAATAACGGCGAAGAAATCGGCAGAGTTGATTTGTTGGCTCAAAATGACGTCAGCAAAAAGAAATATAAAAAAACTATCTTAGACTTTTTCAGGAGTATTATATAATTATGGAAGAAATCCGTCTTCAAAAGTTTATATCAACGGCAGGTATTATGAGCCGACGCGCCGCAGAAAAGGAAATTGAAGCAGGTCGTATTAAAGTTAACGGTCAGCCTGCAGAGCTCGGTCAAAAGGTTATTCCCGGTAAAGACCGGGTTACATATAATGGTCAACCTATTGAAATCAAACCAAACGACCGCAAAGTCTATATTATGTTAAATAAACCTCGCGGTTACGTTACTACCCTCTCCGACGATAAATCGAGAAAATGCGTTGCGGAGCTGGTTGAAGACGTAGGTACAAGAGTTTACCCCATAGGCAGACTCGATATGGATTCCGAGGGTCTACTCCTTTTTACCAATGACGGTGAACTCGCCAACAAGCTTATGCACCCCCGACATCATATTCCAAAAATATATCACGTTAAAGTCAAGGGCGAAATTACTGCCGAACAACTGAAAGCCCTTGGAAAACCTATGATTATTGATGACTACGAAATATTACCTGTCGCTTGTGATATTGTTACCCGCAAAGACAATTATACGGTTATACGTATGGAGTTATACGAAGGAAGAAACAGGCAGATACGTAAAATGTGCGAACAAACCGAGCTTGAAATTACAAAGCTCCAGCGCGTTGCTATCGGTAACATTAAACTCGGCGATATCCAACCGGGAAGTTGGCGTCATCTCACTAAATCGCAAGTGGATTATTTAAAAAAAGCATAATTAACAATACGGGGCTGAAGTCTAAACTTAGCCCCTTTTTTTCAGCTCAAAAACAATAAACATACTGTCAATTTCATAAAATAGCCCCCAAAAAATTGATTATTATAAACGACCTCATCCGTCTCGGCAGCAAAGTAATATAATAAATAAAGTTTGTATACAGCCTCGACACCTTCTCCCACCGGAGAAGGTCTTTGTTTGTACGAACTAAAAAAAAGTTAATTATATAAAAACTTGTTTTTTATGTTAGAGAACGATTAAACATTGTACCTTCTCCGGTGGGAGAAGGTGTCGCGT
>JAFQOB010000325.1 GCA_017395725.1 Clostridia bacterium | reverse complement strand
TTTTCAAAAGCTGTTGAGCTTCTGGCAAACGCCGAAAGAATAGGAACGTCGGGATGTGGTCATTCGGGTATTATTTGTCAGCATATGGCACACCTTATGTGCTGTATCGAACGCCCTTCCCGCTTTATATCCCCTGCCGAAGCCGTACACGGTGCAACAGGCTTTTTACAAAAAGGCGACGTTATGATATTTGCCTCAAGAGGCGGAAAAACAAAAGAGCTCATTCCCATTGCCGAAATATGCAAGGCTAAAGGCGTTTCTATAATTACGGTTACAGAAAACACCGAATCCCCCTTAGCAAAATACGCCGACGTTATTCTTAAACAACACGTAAACAGAGAAACAGACAAGCACAATATGCAAGGAACAACAAGCACAACTGCTCTTTGTATGATATTCCACGCACTTCAAGCGGCATTAATAGAGGAAACCGACTACCAAAGCGAACAATTTGCCCTTATTCATCCGGGCGGTGCCGTAGGCGAAAGACTTAACAAAAAACAGTAATTTTAAGAGGTATATAATGGTTAACAGCAATCTTAAAATAGACATAAGAAGAAAGAAAATACTTGAAATATTACGAAGAAACGGAAAAGTCTACGTATCAGAACTGAGCGAAACACTCGGCGCTACCCCTGTAACCATAAGAACAGACCTTGCAGCCCTCGAAAGCGACGGATATCTTATCAGAATGTCGGGCGGCGCAGTAATCACCTCAAAATCAAACAATTCAAGCTCTGCCGTAAACAGTAATCAAAAAATACAATACAGCGAAAAAAAGGCTATCGCCATTTCTGTCGCAAAATTTTTAAACGACGGCGATACCCTCTTTATAAATTCAGGTTCCACTACACAAATAATTGCAGAGGAACTTAAAATGCGTAAAAACCTAAATATTGTAACAAACTCCCTTGCAGTTGCAACGATTTTGGGCGACTACCCATCATTCTGTGTCATTTTGCTTGGCGGTGAAATCAATGCTCAGTACGGATTCACATATGGCGGCGACGCTCAAGACCAACTCAACCGTTATCAAGCCGATTGGGCAATTCTCTCCGTTGACAGTATTTGTGCTCATAGCGGCATAACTACTTTCCACGCAGAAGAAGCTATTATTGACAGAATGATGATAAACTGTGCTACAAAAACTATGATAGCTGCCGATCACACAAAAATAGGCAGAGCCGGTTTTTCAAGAGTTTGCGAATGTAAGGCTCCTTTACAGCTAATAACCAACGTTAACGCCCCCGAAGATCACATTGCTGAAATTGCCGAGACTGGTGTTGCAGTTCGGTTAGTATAGTTTTTATGGGAACTTTCCACAAAAAAAGTTCCCATACCCTCAAAAACTTTAAATAGGGGATATGGACTTAATCCATATCCCCCAGATTTTGTTTTTTATAATGGTTTTAATCAACCAAGAGTAAATTCCACTCTTGTCAATTCACAACTGTCAATTGCAATACCTGCGGATACAACAAGTGTATACTTATTGCCGCTTGTCAAACCGTCAAACAATGTTGAAAAACTGTTTCTAAGCGGAACTGCTCTTGTATCTTCCATATCCATTTTGAATTCGTTTTTAACAAGCTTACCTTCCCCGTCAAGCACGTCAATCTGAACGTATCTAAGTGGGAAGTTAGACTTTACTGTACTGCTGAAAGTCTTCTTTGCAAGCACTGCAGGATCAAGGTCCTTATCAAGAGCAATGTAAGGAATTTCCATTTCGCTTCTTGACTTACTATAGCTTTCAAGCGTCAAAGGAAGATAATTCGTTTCATAAAGCTTAGAAAAAGAATAAATGTGGTCAACAAACCAAGTAGTCTTTACCCCATCTGTTCTCTGAGAATCAAAAGCATTTGTCTGCTCAATAGTCTTAACCGAACATCTTGATGGAATTACCTTTCCTATACCATTCGTGTAAATAGTGGGATCTTCAACAAGAACACGAAAATGGGACATCGACTTTTTATCATCCTTGGTGATTATAATATCTCCTTTTTTGAGCTGCATATACGCATTGTAGATAACGTCTTCTCCGTTTGCATCTCTGATATCTGCGGTTCTGTTAACACCCTTAGGCACCTTATACTCGCCGCAAATTTTTGCTTCAAAAGTATTATAGCTTGGCATCATAACGTTAGATGTACCTGCAACAGTGGGGTCAAACTGCTGAATACAGTTCATAATTGAAGAAATACACTGTACACCGTATACGTCTTTCCAAGCATCTGATGAACAAGTGTATGTTCCGTCAACAAGCGCATTTTGGAACTGTATGTAGCTCACTTTGGTGTCTGCATAAGGAATACCGGTATATTTCACGCCTTTTTTAAAATCAAGTGAAATCCCCCAGTTTTCCCACTTTTCAGATACGCTGAAATCTGCGCCGCACACCCATTCAAGCTCAGATTGTTTTCTCATATAGTCAACGATAACGTCTCTAAAAGGTTCTTTTGTAAGCTCAAACTCTACGAACTTGAAGTATCTGGCTTTCTCTTCGTCACTGAGTCTCTTTGCCTCTTCTTTTGAGGGAGTGTCTTCTCCACCGTTATTTGCAACAGTTTCATTTTCGGTTGCATTAGGTGTCTTTTCAACATCGGAACCGCAAGAAACGAGCAAAACTATTGTCAGCAACGCCAACATTAAAATTACTAATTTTTTCATAAAACTTACCTCATCAATACATTTTTTCAGCAAACAAGTTTGATATGTTAATAATACAACAAATTCTCAAAAAAAGCAATGCACTATTTTATTCAATAAACAAAAAATGCTTTCACTATTTTAATCAACTTAAAGAATAAAGAAATAAGTTTTTTACTATATTATGATTTTTTTAACTTAACAGGCTTATTTTTTCATTTTTCCTATAAAGTAAAAAATATCACAAATTTAATACACACAACAAAAAGTTTGTACCGCAAAAAAAACGGAAAACACAAATCTGCACAACAATGAGATTTGCGTTTTCCGTATCTATAATCGTATTATATCAACATTACAAATTAGTTAAGTGTAAATTCTACTCTTTGAAGCTCACAGCTGTCAATCGCTATACCTGCAGATAAAACAAGTGTATACTTGTTGCCGCTTTCCAATTCCTCAAATATACCTGAGAAAGCATTTCTCAATATAACTTTTCTGCTATCAGTCATATCAATTTTAAGTTTAGAGGTAACTTTTTTGCCAGCATCATCAAGTATGTCAACTTGTACGTATCTAAGCGGAAAGTTAGAACTTACTACAGAACTATTAAACATCTTCTTCGCAAGAACCGCAGGGTCAATCTCGCTGTCAAGAGCAATGTAAGGTACTTCCATTTCACTTCTGGGCTTACTATAGCTTTCAAGTGTTAAAGGTATATAACCCGATTTAGTCAACTCTTGAAAAGAATAAACATGATCAACAAACCAAGTCGTTTTTACTCCGTCATTCCTCTCTCTGTCAAAAGCATTTGTCTGCTCAATAGTTTTAACTGCACATCTTGAATAAACAATCTTTCCGGTTGCATTCTTATAAATCGTAGGATCTTCTACAAGCACACGGAAGTGCGAAGTTCCTTTGTCAAAATTTATATTCGCAATTATGTCGCCCTTCTTCAGTTGCATATAAGCATTGTAAATAGCCTCTTCGCCGTTCAGTTCGATAATTGAATTCGTTGATCTGGGATTAGTGGGATACTTATAATCTCCGCATACTTTAGCCTCAAAATCTTTTTCTCCGGGCATCATTACACCGGAGGTACCGGCTACTGTGGGGTCAAACTGCTGAATCGAGTTCATAATTGAGGATATACACTGAACACCGTATACCTCTTTCCATGCACTTGAAGAACATGTGTATGTTCCGTCAATGAGCGCATTTTGGAACTGTATGTAGCTTACCTTTGTGTCTGCGTAAGGAATTCCGCGATAGAGCTGACCTTTCTTGAAATCAAGTGAAATGCTCCAATTTGCAAATTCTTCGGTTACGCTGAAATCTGCACCGCATACCCATTCAATATCAGACTGCTTTCTCATATAGTCAACAATAACGTCTCTAAAGGGTTCTTTTGTAAGCTCAAACTCTACGAACTTGAAGTATTTGGCTTTCTCTTCGTCACTGAGTCTCTTTGCCTCATCTTTTACAGGGGTATCCTCTCCGCCGTTATTTGCAACAGTTTCATTTTCGGTTTCATTGGGTGTCTTTTCAACATCAGAACCGCAAGAAACAAGCAAAGCTATTGTCAGCAATGCCAACAATAAAAACACTATTTTTTTCATAAACTTTACCTCATCAATACAATTATTTTTAGTAAATAAACTCGATATGT
>JAFQOB010000324.1 GCA_017395725.1 Clostridia bacterium | reverse complement strand
TATTCTTCTCAAAATCCGATAACAGTCTGTTATCAAGTGTCTTTTCGTCTAAGGCGGGTTTCAGGTCTATTCTGACCTTATACCTATTTTCTTCCATTGGCTTCAGGTGTGCCGACGCACTCAGTATAGTCGGTCCCGACACTCCAAAATGGGTAAACAGCATCTCCCCAAAGTCTGAATATATCTCTTTATCTTTTTTCGTATCAAAAACGCTTACTCTTACATTTTTCAGCGATAAGCCCATTAACGCCTTTACCCACTTTTCTTTCGTCTCAAGGGGTACAAGCGATGGCTTCGGCTGTACTATATTCAGTCCCATTCTTTCGGCAAATCTAAATCCGTCACCGTCGGAGCCCGTCTTTGTGTATGATACACCGCCTGTGCATATTGCAACCTTATCGTAATATACCGTTCTGCCGTGTACCTTTACTCCCTTTACAACGCCCTCTTCAACTATAACGTCTTCGACCTTTTCGTATATTATCCTTACACCGTTGTTTTTGCAATAATCACGCAGTGCATCAACAATATCAAAAGCCTTATCCGACTGCGGAAACACTCTGTTTCCCCTTTCGGTCTTGAGTGGTACTCCCTGATTCTCAAAAAAGCTCATTGTATCTTCCGAACCAAACAAAGAATATGCACCGTATAAAAACCTTGGGTTCGTGGGTACGTTTTCAATAAACGTATTTCTGTCGCAGTTGTTGGTAACGTTGCATCTGCCTTTTCCCGTTATCGCAAGCTTTCTGCCAACTGCGTTCATCTTCTCATAAAGGGTTACGTCGCAGCCTAACTCGGCAGCCTTTCCCGCGCACATCATTCCCGCAGGTCCGCCGCCTATAACGCATACCCTTACTTTACTTTCACTCATTTTCTGCCAATGTCATTTCTGTAATGCATCTTCTCAAAAGATATATTCTTCAATGCACTGTATGACTTTTCTATAGCCTTTTCCAATGTCTCGCCTGTGGCTGTAACTCCGAGTACGCGTCCGCCGGCTGTGTATATCTTGCCGTTTTCCGCCTTTGTTCCCGCGTGGTATACAAACAAATCGTCTGCCTTAAACACCTCGCTGTCAAGCCCTGTTATTTCCTTGCCCGATTCGTATTTTACGGGATATCCTCCCGATGCCAATACGATACATACTGCCGCATCGTCGGTCCACTCGATATTAATTTCATCAAGCTTTTCGTCGATTACTGCGTTAATTATATCAACAAAATCGGTCTTGAGTCTGGGCAATACTGCCTGTGTTTCGGGGTCGCCAAAACGCGCGTTATATTCAATTACGCGGGGGCCCTTAGGAGTAAGCATAAGTCCAAAGTAAATAACACCCTTAAAGGTTCTGCCCTCGTTGTTCATAGCGTCCATTGTGGGTTTGAATATGGTCTTATAGCACTCGTCGGCAACGTCTGCAGTATAATTCTTACTGGGAGAAAATGCTCCCATTCCGCCCGTATTGAGTCCTTGGTCATTATCAAGAGCTCTCTTGTGGTCTTGGGCAGAAACCATAGGTACTATGGTCTTGCCGTCGGTAAATGCAAGTACAGATACCTCGGGACCTGTCAAAAATTCTTCTATTACAACTCGGCTTCCCGATTCGCCAAATACCTTGTCGCACATTATGCTCTTTACCGCATCTTCTGCTTCAGCATAATCCTGTGCTATTATAACGCCCTTACCAAGAGCCAAGCCGTCAGCCTTTATAACTGCGGGATATTCATTCCGGGACTTGATATATTCGAGAGCCTTTTCTGCATTGTCAAATACTTCATAGTTCGCTGTGGGTATTTTGTACTTCTTCATAAGCTCCTTCGAGAAAACCTTGCTTCCCTCGATTATTGCCGCGCACTTATGAGGTCCAAACGCACGTATTCCCTTTGCTTCAAGGGCATCAACCGTTCCAAGCATCAACGGGTCGTCGGGAGCTACGAATACCAAGTCAATCTTATTCTCTATAGCCGCGTTCACTATTCCGTCAACGTCGGTTGCCTTTATGGGTAAGCAGGTTGCAAGCTGTGCTATTCCACCGTTACCGGGGGCACAGTATATCTCGGGATTGTATCTGCTTTCTGATAATTTCTTTACTATGGCGTGTTCTCTTCCGCCACCGCCTACAACAAGTATTTTCATACGTCTTCTCCTAATGATTTATACATATTTATAATTAGTTCTATTTTACAACAGAGAGAGAAAATTGTCAATAAACCTTAAGGAATATTTTTAGCCTAGTAGAAGCTTTGGGTTCTGTAAACAACATTAAGCGGTCATCTCGAGTGTGGGCAACGCCCGAGGAGTACTCTGGTTCGTGCTTTCTAATAATGTAACAAAAAAATTGTAGAAATAATCAATTATGGTCATTTCGAGTGGAGCGACCAACGGAAGCGGAATCGAGAAATCTCCATTTGTACAGATTTGCTTATATGGAGATTCCTCGACTTCGCTCGGAATGACCATAGAGAGAAAGTTTGCAAATGCAACAAAAGCCTTCTCCAGCGGAGAAGGTGTCGAGGCGTTGTTAATACTATAATATACTACAAAGTTAGTCGCCGAGACGGATG
>JAFQOB010000323.1 GCA_017395725.1 Clostridia bacterium | reverse complement strand
TAAATTTTTCTCTTACGCTTTTGCACTTATCTTTAGTAACGCGGATATTACCCTCGGGCATACGGACAGCCAGTGCAAACTCGTCTTTATTTTTCATCATAACGCCTTCGATAACAGCCTGTCCTCCGACCGTTCCGAGACGGCAATTTTTTTCTGCCATTTTTTTACCTCAATTTTTTTATAGTATGGGGAGAATATTTTTTCTTTAGATGTTATTATAACACAGTTCTTCTAAAAAGTATATAATATTTTGTAAATAAACTTTAATTGGTATTAATCTAAGATTGACAAATGTAACAATTTTTGATAAAATAGTACTATGTGTGAATATATGACAAATGGTACGTAATACATAAAAACCGAAAGGAATTTGAAGATTATGGCAGCAAAAGCAAAGAAAACCGAAACTGTATCACAGATTCAGGATAAGGAAGCAAAGAAAAAGGCGCTTCAAACGGCACTTTCTCAGATAACAAAGGATCACGGCGTGGGCTCAATTATGAAGCTTGGCGAAAATACAAATATGAACGTAACAGCTGTTTCTACAGGTTCGCTGTCTTTAGACCTTGCATTGGGTGTAGGCGGTGTACCGAAGGGCAGAATTATTGAAATATACGGCCCCGAAGCTTCGGGTAAAACGACCTTGGCGCTCCATATAGTTTCAGAGGTTCAGAAGACAGGTGGAACTGCGGCTTATATTGACGTTGAAAACGCCCTTGACCCTCAGTATGCAGGCAATATAGGTGTTGACGTTGACGAGCTTTTGGTTTCACAGCCCGAAAGCGGCGAAGCTGCACTGGGTATTCTTGACGCCCTTGTTCGTTCTGGTGCTGTTGACGTTGTTGTAGTTGACTCTGTTGCGGCACTCGTAACACAACAGGAAATTGACGGCGATATCGGTGATGCACAGGTTGCAGGACAGGCAAGACTTATGTCTCAGGCACTCCGTAAGCTCTCCGGCTCTATCGCTAAATCTAACTGCGTTGTAATATTTATTAACCAGCTCCGCATGAAGATAGGCGTTATGTACGGTAACCCCGAGGTTACGTCAGGCGGTACTGCACTTAAGTACTATGCATCTGTAAGAATTGACATAAGACGTGTTGAGACCTTGAAGAACGGAACCGAATCTTACGGTAACAGAGTTAAATGTAAGATAGTTAAAAACAAGGTTGCTCCTCCCTTCAAGACTGCAGAATTTGATATTCTTTACGGCAAGGGTATTTCCAAGTCAAGCGAGCTTATTGAGGTTGGTCTTGAAATGGGTATTATTGAAAAAAGCGGTGCTTGGTTCTATATTGACGGCAACAGACTTGCTCAGGGTAGAGACAACGCCCGTCAGGCACTTGAAGATAACCCCGAATTGTTTGCTTCTGTTGAAGAAAGAATTCTTGAAAGATTTAAGAACGGCGATGCGGGTCAGAACGAAGCTATTGATCTTGACGACGATTTTGAAATTTCCGTTGCCGATCTTGAAAACGAATAATATATGAAAAAAATTGAATACAGCGATTACGAGGAAAACACTCCCCGCGATGAATCCGTAAAGGAAGTTATTGCGGCGGCATCAAATATTCTTGTATTCGCAGATAATACCGAAAAGAATCTCAGAGACAAGCTTACCCGCAAGGGATTCAACGAAGAAGCTATAGACGCGGCAGTTAACAAGATGAAAGAAGCCGGACTGATAAACGATGCAAGGCTTATGCAGTCGGTGTCCGAATATTTAGCGGACAAAAAACTGTACGGCAGAGCGAGAATTAAGCTTGAATTACAGAAAAAGGGATTTGACAAACAGCTTATCGGCGAGAATTTTAACGAATGTGTTAGTGACGTTGATTTTAAAGAAAACTGTCTAAAGCTTATGCAAAAGAAAAGACTCGTGGACAAGATAAAAGACAGCAAGACTGCAAGGGCGGTAACTGCGGCTTTGGCACGTTACGGTTACGGCTATGCTGAGATAAAATACGCATATACGAGGTTACTTGAAGAAAATGAAGAAGACTAAGGTAGGATTTATTTCTCTCGGTTGCCCGAAGAATCTTATTGACACCGAAATAATGTTAAACGAGCTTTATAAGGCGGGATATGAGATTACTCCGGAGGAGACCGAGGCAGATATAATTATAATCAATACCTGTGCATTTACGCAAAGTGCAAAACAGGAATCTATTGACAGTATACTTGATGCCGCTTGGCTTAAGACCAATGCGAAGTGTAAAGGGCTTGTGGTTACGGGCTGTCTTTCAGAAAGATATCGCAGTGAGCTTAAGAAAGAATTACCCGAGTGCGATGCCGTTATAGGTGTTGCGTCAATACACGATATAGTTGATGCCGTTAAGGCAGTTGAAAAAGGTAAGTCTTTTGAAAAATACGGTGATATAGATAATTATGACTTTGCCGGCGACAGAGTTGTTACGACTCCCGAGTATATGGCATATCTTAAAATTGCCGAAGGCTGTGATAACAAATGTGCTTATTGTGCTATCCCCGGCATCAGAGGTAAATTCAGAAGCAGAACGATGGAAGACGTTGTTGAAGAGGCAAAGTTCCTTGAGTCTCTTGGTGTTCTTGAGCTTACACTTGTTGCACAGGATACGACAAGATACGGTGTTGACCTTTACGGTGAATATAAGTTGGCTGAGCTTATTCGCAAGATTACGGCAGAGACGTCTATTCCTTGGATAAGACTTCTTTATTGCTACCCCGACAAGATTACAGACGAGCTTGTTGAAGAGATAAAGAATAACGACCGCGTGGTTAAGTATATTGATATGCCTATTCAGCATATATCGGAAAGCGTTTTGAAGAGAATGAACCGTCACGGAGGTCAAGCAGTTATAAAGAGTGCCGTTGACAGACTCCGTAAGGCTGTTCCCGATATTACACTCCGTACGACTGTTATAACGGGCTTCCCCGGTGAGACAGAAGAAGACTTTACCGAGCTTTGCGAATATCTGAAAGAGACAAAATTTGAGCGACTTGGCGCATTTACATATTCTCGTG
>JAFQOB010000322.1 GCA_017395725.1 Clostridia bacterium | reverse complement strand
TGTTTATTTCGCTGACCCATATTGCGCTTGGCAAAAAGGTACTAACGAAAATTTAAATGGTTTGTTACGAGAATTTTATCCTAAAGGCAGAAATCTTTCTCGGGTTAGTCCTGCAACATTAAAAAAGAACCTGGCACTAATTAACGCCAGGCCTAAAAAAGTTCTGCATTTTCAAAAACCTATAGATTTATTTGAACTTTCTCTTAAAAAGTGTTGCACTTAGATTGACAATTCATCGTATAATCGTAATAACCTTTACCTGTCTTTTTTCCGTAATAGCCCTTGTCGTAATAACTCTTTACAATGTCATATCCAATAGGCTTTTCTCCGGTCTTTTCATAAGTTCTCTGCAGTATGTTATATGTAAGGTCTATACCTGTCAAGTCCTCTAATCTGAAGGGCCCCATTGGGTGTCCGAGACCTAACTCACAAGCATTGTCAATATCATAAACAGTGCAATATCCGTTTTCAACAAGATAACGAGCTTCTGTCTTAAGCGCACTGAGAAGTCTGTTTGCTACAAAGCCTTCAATTTCTTTCTTAAGCAAAACGGGAGTCTTGCCTGTAGCCTTTGAAAACTCAACTAACGCTTCTGCTGTTTCATCTGAACAGTGTTCGCCCTGAACTACCTCTGTCAGTTTCATAACAAGTGCAGGGTTGAAGTAGTGGAGATTAACAAGTCTTTCAGGATTCTTTACCTCATCTTTAAACAACGATGCACACATACGGCTGGAGTTTGTTGCAATAATCGTGTCTTCTCTGGTTAAAGCCGACAACTTTTGGAAAAGCTCTCTCTTTATGTCTTCAACCTCAATTATCGCTTCAATTACAAGGTCTGCATCTTTTACAGCCTCTTCCAACGTGGGGACAATACTGAAACGGTTCTTTATTCCTTCAACCTGTTCTTCAGTCATTCTTCCCTTTGCAATTCTGCCCGCCAAATACTCTTCTTCCCACTTTGCAACTGCATCAAGTACGTCGGGATTGGAATCGGTTAAAGTAACCTCGTAAGGATAAATCGCTGTATTAAGCGCAATCTGACGTCCCATAAGTCCGCCGCCAATTACACACACCTTTTTAATATTCATTCTATTTCTCCTTTGCATTTTTTTGCAAATCAATTATAATCTGTATAATTATATAGTAAGATAACATCTACCTTTTTTCAATGAACTATGTTGATATTTTGGGGATTATTTACGCACAATATTGATATAAACGTTACAGCTTACTATAATCACAAAATGATGCATAGCTTTTTGCTGTGCATCATCTTGTTTTATTTGTTATAAGTAAAATCTACTCTCGCAAGTTCTGCATTTCCTAATGCGATACCTGATGTAAGCACAAAAGTATAATCTCCGTTTTCAAGTCCGTCAAATAGCTTTGATATATGATTTCTCAAATTTATACTTCTGGTATCGTGTAGATCGTGTACAACAATATTCTTTACACTGTTTCCCTCTTTGTCAAACAATTCAGCCTTCATAAACCTAATGGGGAAATTGGATTTTATTGTACTTACAGCTGTTTCCTTTGCTAATACTGCAGGAGTAATCTCTTTGTCAAGATACAAATACGGTATCTCGCATTCGGACTTGTCTTTGTTGTAACTTTCAAGAGTTATCGGAATATAAGTCTTTTCTATAAGAGCGTCAAACGTATAAATGTGATCTACAAACCACGTTGTCTTTACTCCGTCTTTTCTCTGTGGGTCAAATGCATTAGTTTGCTCAATAGTCTTCACGTAGCTTCTTGAAGGATTAATCTTACCAGCCGCATTTCTTACAACAGTCGCCGGCTCAACAAGCATACGAATATGGGAGCCGTCTTTAATGTCGTCTTTGAAAATTACAATGTCGCCTTTTATTTCCTTTGCAAATGCTTCGTAAATATCGTTTAAGTTGTTTGCCTCTATAATTTCCTTTGTTGTCTTTACTCCCTTGGGAACGTTATAATCTCCAACAATTTTTGCTTGGAACGTATCATAACTGGGCATAAGCTGATTAGATACCCCCGCAACGTTGGGCTCAAACTGCTGTATGGAATTAAAAATTGAAGACATACAAGCATTTCCCGGAACTTCTTTCCACTTACTCGAACCGTATGTAAACGTTCCG
>JAFQOB010000321.1 GCA_017395725.1 Clostridia bacterium | reverse complement strand
TGGGGTGTCAATGTGGGGAATATCAGAAAGGGAAAAGAATATTGTACACAATATGGGTATTATTGTAAGAATAAGCGATAAATACTGCCAATTTTCACCACCGAATATAAATATGTAAAGGGTACTGAAAATCGAAACGCCCACAAGTCCCCACGCAAATACCGAGTGAAGCTTACTCATCTCTCTGTCCGGGTCGTCAGAGGGTATTGCCGCTATAATCGGGCTTAAAAGTACCTCAGCCAAACCGCTTGATGCAGAGAATATTACCGTTCCTATACATAAGCCGATATATACGCTGTTGGGGAATATGTAAGGATATATAGCGTATATGGCAAAGCCTACTATGGATAATATAGGCATAATCCTAACGGTTTTCTCTATATTAAACAAATGGGAGAAAAATGAAAAAATTAAATCAACCGTCAGCTGTGTAAAAAAGTTTATTAACACAAGTGTACCGAGAAGAGAATAGCTTATTCCGTACATATTGTGAAAGGTTAAAAAAAGTATGGGTGACAGTGCCGATACTATCGCCATTGTTGTATTACCCATATAACACGCCGGTTTTAACAGCTTATGGTTTGGTGCCATGCAATCACGTCCTTCGGGGGACATTATATCACATAAAAATTTTATTTTCAATAATAATCACAAAAAATAAAACCTGTACTGCCGAAGAAAACAATACAGGTTTTATTTTTACTAAAGGAGCGTAAATATGAAGAAAGAAAATTTTTAATCAAACTTTAATAAGTTGCATTACACTTTGTGCAACAACATATACAGTATAACACATATATTTGTTACTGTCAACCGCTTTTAACAAATTTATAGGTGAAGTTGCATAAAATCTGCTATGTGAATAAAAAATATTAGTGAAGTTTGTATAATATGCGAATTGCAAAACGGTTGTAAATATGTTATCATATAAGCGAAGAAAGGGTGAGTCCAATGTACAAGTAAACAAAAACCGAAGTCTTTTGAAGGCGGGAGACTAAGGGGTTAAAAAGTAAAGCCGTTTATATAGAAAGTGAAGGTAAAAGGTTTTCAAATAACGTTTAGTCAAAAAATCAGTCAGAACAGAAGATGTTTTAAGTTTTTGTAGAACCCAAAAAAGCAACCGCAAAGAAACAACCGAATGAACCGAAGAAAGTGTGCTCGCTTTTAGGAGCAATTGAAATGATTAAGAGCTGTGAGAAGAATTTCGGGGGAGATTAGTAAAATGTCGGTTGCGTAAAATCTAAGAAAGAGAGGTTAAATTGATGTTAGATATCAAGAGTGAACAGAAATAACCCTTGACTGCAAAACGATATGAGATGGAGCAGTCAAGGGTTGTTTGTTTTTTTGGGGACTTTTGTTAAAGCTATTGACAAAAGACTATTATTTTGATAAAATATCGTGGTGTGATAATACTACGAGATGTGGCTCAGTTTGGTAGAGCGCTGCGTTCGGGACGCAGAGGTCGCAAGTTCGAATCTTGTCATCTCGACCAGCGGCAGTGTTTGCATTCAATGTTGAGTGTAGTCACTGCCGATAATTTTTTATTTTTTTAGTTTGCGGGGTGGACTATGAATATTCTTATAATCGACGGTCAGGGCGGACAGCTTGGCGCCCAACTGGTAAAAGAAATACTTTCGCAATTTTCAGACGTTGACCTTATGGCAATAGGTACAAATGCTGTCGCTACTGCTTCTATGTTAAAGGCCGGAGCAAAAAAGGCGGCTACAGGTGAAAATCCTGTTTGTGTTGCCTGTCGTAAAGCTGACGTTGTTATCGGCCCTATCGGTATTGTCGTTGCAGATTCACTCTTCGGTGAGGTTACTGAAAAAATGGCTCTTGCTGTTGCAAGAACTGATGCCGTTCGTATTCTTATTCCTATGAATAAATGCGATAATTTAATCGCGGGTGTACCTAATCTTAATACCGCTGCTTTGATTGATGACGTTCTTGTTAAGCTTCGCAAGATAATAGACGGCTCAAACACTTGACTTTTTACTTAATTTATGGTAAACTGTCTACGTTATTCAGAAGAATAATTCGGGGACAGAAGTTTCCTTTTTTTACGTTCAATGCTTTTTATTTTATTAAGATACTATGAAAGTGTCATTATTTCTGAAGAAGTAGTGGCACTTTTCTGTATTTTTGAAAGGAAATTTTCCTATGAATAATCACAACAAATTAATTAAAATGATTCTTGCCGCCCTTTTTCTTGCATTGGCTTACGTTATGCCTTTTCTTACGGGACAGATTCCCGAAATCGGCTCTATGCTTTGCCCTATGCATATTCCCGTATTGCTTTGCGGTTTTATATGCGGTGCACCTTGGGGACTTGTTATCGGGTTTATTTCGCCTCTTTTCAGGTCGGTCTTAACAGGCGGTTTTCCCCCTATGTTTCCTGCCGCAGTTTGTATGGCGTTTGAACTTGCCTCCTACGGTGTAGTAGCCGGTATGTTACATAAATTACTTCCTCGCAAAAAGCTCTATATCTACGTTTCTTTAATTATATCAATGTTAGTCGGAAGAGTAGTTTGGGGCGTCGCTATGTTTGTTTGTATGGGAATAAAGGGCGGCAGCTTTACTTTGGCGGCATTTCTTGCCGGTGCTTTTACCAACGCTGTTCCCGGTATCGTCGTTCAAATTGTTTTAATCCCTGTTATTGTAATGCTTCTCGAAAAAACAAAAATATTAAAAAGAATATGAGTGAAAATATGGAAAATTGTAAGATAACTCGTGATTTGCTTATAATGCATTGTAAAAACTATCCCAAGCTGCAAATACAAGACCTATTCAAATATCTTTATCAGAGCTCCTTTGGGTGTGAACATCTTGTATCATCTTTGGATACAGTTACGGATTATATAGCTAAAGAATACAACACTATTCAAGGTGAAAGCAAAATCAGTATTGAGGGACTTGACGGGAATTACAGCAGAGTGCATTTGTCATATCTGAATGGGGGTCTAAGTATTGATACCTTCGGAAAGCTTTTCTTTTCTTCGGCAAGAAAAGAGGCTGACGGTCTTTGTCTTCTTGAAAAAAAGCTTGAAGTCACAAAAAAGCTTATGTATGAAGGTATGCTTCCTTTTACGGCAGATTTATTTGAAAAAGCTGTTGATGATTGGAAAACAAAGGGATATCCTGCGGTTCATCACTCCGATATTTTCAGAAATGAATATAAACCTGCATACCGTGTTATTTCAAATGATTTTATACCTTTCTTACCCTTGTTTGCAGAGCTTGATAAAAAGCTATCTGCCGGCAGTGTAACCCTTGCAATTGAGGGGGGAAGTGCAAGTGGAAAAACAACGCTGAGCAAGTTATTGGAAAAGCTCTATGACTGTACGGTCTTTCACATGGACGACTTCTTTCTTCAGCCGCATCAAAGAACGGCTGAAAGATTTGCTGAGGTTGGCGGTAACGTTGACAGAGAGCGTTTTTTGGAAGAAGTACTTCAACCTTTGAGCGAGGGGGAAGTAGTATCCTATCGCAGATTTGACTGTCAAAATCTGAAAATACAAGAAGCAGTGCAAATTCAACCTAAAAAGCTAACGGTTATCGAGGGGGCATATTCTATGCACCCTGAGCTTGCCGACTTCTATGACCTTTCGGTCTTTCTCGATATTAACAGTGAGTTGCAGAAAAAAAGAATAGAAAAAAGAAATACTCCACAATTGGCAAAAAGATTCTTTAGTGAGTGGATTCCTCTCGAAAAGAAATATTTTGATTTTACAAATATAAAAAAACGTTGTTCTATGGTTATTAATATTACATAATATTGTTTTTTCGAATAAGTTGAAAAAATAGTATAGACGACCTCATCCGTCGCACCGCATAATAAATAATTAAAATATAAAATCACTTGCGGTACGACACCTTCTCCCACCGGAGAAGGTACAATGTTTCTTCTCACCCTATATTAAAAAGTTTTATGGTTTTATATAACTATAACTCATTAGTTTGAACAGACAAAGACCTTCTCCGATGGGAGAAGGTGTCGAGGCTGTATACAAACTATAGCTTTCTAAGAACTTTGCTGCCGAGACGGATGAGGTCGTTCATAAGATTAATTGTATTTTCAGTATACTATTGGTAGTTTGTTTGCTAATATTAAGCGGTCAAGACCACCGGTTAAAAGGTGGATTGCACAGCGTATATAAGGGGCTAAGTTAATGACTTAGCCCCTTGTTTTTGTGGATATTAATTACGTTTAGTTTTGCTTGTTGTTTGCGTTGTTTTTTGATGCTTTGCTTTCGTAATATTTGTCTTTTATATCAGAAGCTTTTTCCCATATCGCTGATAATTCGGTGGAAGCCTTCAAAAACAATATAATCATTGTTTTTTTCAATGCATCTACCCGTACAACGAACAGTAGTTTCTCCTTTTTGTGGGTGCTTCCATAAATATTCCGCTTGGATTACCTTGTCGCTGTTCAACATCTCTTCAACCATTGAGTTAACCGTTTCGTAATTACCCTCAATAATGCTGTTATACCAATGACTGTAACATTCCTTCGGGGTAATCGTATCATCAACGCCTAACAACAATCTCATAGTATCGTCTGTATACAGCTCACTTTCACCGGTGTGCTTGTTGATTCGAATAATCCACAAGCCTATATTTATCCCCTTTAAAATGGTCTTCATCTCGATATTAATAACAGGGGTATGTTTCTTTTCGTTTGACAGTTTTTCGATAAACCTTATGCGTTGAGTATACTTTTCCGTATCGGGTTTCATATACTTTTCTTCAAGCTCACTCGGTGTACACGGTCTGTCGAATAAATATCCCTGGAAAACGTCGGGGTTTAAAGAAGATATAACCATAAGCTCTGCTGTGGTTTCTATGCCTTCTAAGCATACCTTCAGCGAGTTGGCTTTCGCAAATTCAATAATATTTTGTATCAGGTTATAGTTATATCCGTTTTCTTTAATGTCGCGAATAAATATGCGGTCAACCTTTAATATGTTTGCGTGGATACGCTTTAAGTTGCCAAGGTTGGAATAACCTGTTCCAAAATCGTCAATGGCGATTTGTATATTTAAATAGCGTAGCTTTTCCAAAATCGAAAGAACGTCTTCGTTTTCATCTAACTGAGAGGATTCGGTTATTTCGAGAATCAACGCCCCTCCCGGAAGATTATGTTTTGCAAGAAGTCTTGTGATTTGCGGGGCTATACTCTTCTTTTCTAACTGCTTCGGGGAAATGTTTACGCTGATTTTGAAGTTCGGAATGTATTCACGCCATTTTTGGCATTGGCTAAGAGCTGTATCAATAACCCAAATTCCCACCTCATTTATAAGTCCTGTTTGCTCGAGAAGCGGAATAAATACGTCGGGATAAACCTGACCCTTGGTTTTTGATTCAAATCTCAGCAGTGCCTCTGCAGATATTATCGAATAGTCGTTTGCATTGATTTGAGGTTGATATGCAAGATAAAAGCCTTTGCAGCCCTTCTTAATGCTTTCTTCAAGCTCTTCCAAAAGCTCTACTGTGGCAATCTTTTCTATTATACTTTCCTTAGAGAAGAATGCTATGTTTCCGTTACCGTTCTTCTTTGATTGGTTAAGTATCTGAACGGCATAATCATATATGTTATCAACGTTAATATAAACTTCCTTATCGTTGGGAACCACAGATGCGGATATGGAACATTTTGGAGATAATGCCTTTTTGATTTCCAAGAAAACCTTTTCTGCTTCCTTGCTTGATTCTAAATTCAGCAATACAACAAAACGGTCTTTTTCAGTATGGTAAATCTGCCACATGGAAAATCTGTTTTCAAGCTCTTCTGCCAAAAACTTCAGCAAATTATCTCCGTATTCAGCTCCGTGTTTAAGGTTGATTTCTGAAAGATTATCTATGTCAAGAAGCATCAAACAATTAAACTGTAATGCCGTTTCCTTTTGTAAATCTGCTTTCAGCTTTGTCTTGTTGAACAAGGTCGTAAGCGGATTATACAAATGCTTTACGGCGTTCTGGGATATTCTTCCAATTAGAACAAAGTGGTTGTCGGTTTCGTCGTTTATAATACTTCCGCGACAGTTTACCCAATGTAAGCGCTCATCAGTATCTATATTGTGCATACGAATATTTATATCGGCATTTTCAGTTTCACGGTTGATTATCGAGGTTAATGCATCTTTTATAAGCTTGTGGTCGCTTGGGTGAACATAATTCAGCATTTCCGATATGCCGTTTGAGAGCTCACGGCCGTCGGCAATTTCAAATTCATTGTTGTCTTTACCAAAAAATCTAATAACGCCCGTCTCGGTATTCATAATAAAAAGATAGTCGTCTGTGCTGACGGTTAGGGCTTTCACTAATTGACAGTATTTTTCAAATTGTAACTGTTTTATACCCTTTGCCCCTTCTTGCCAAGCCAACGTTTCTTTTTTTGTTATTCTCTTGTTTTTATACATTTCCTCGTCGGCACGGTGCAAAACGTCTGAAAGCTGTCGGTCTTTTGAAGTATCAAGGCGTGATGCCCCGTATGCGCACGAAACGTTACACTCAGGATATCCTTCGACAGTTAACTGTTTCATACTGTGTATGCAGTTTGCTAACAATTCGTTTACTTTATCTGTTTCGGAAATGATTACTATAAATTCATCGCCGCCGACACGGAATACGTTTTCAATTCCAAAGCATGAAGAAAGATGGTTTGCTGCTGTACATAGCAGCTTATCACCTGCCATGTGTCCAAAAACGTCGTTTGTAATCTTCAGTTTGTTTACGTCAAATACAGCAATGTAAAAATCCGCTACGCCTTCGGATATAGCTTTGTTGATTTCTTTTTCTCTGTCTATAAAAGCGGATTTGTTGCCAACACCCGTAAGCCCGTCTTTGTGCGCCTCAGTGTCAAGCAGATGGAACTGATGCATCAGTATTTTTCGCGTTTCTATAAACGTGTCGGTCAGCTCACCTATTTCATCGTGGGTGGAGGAATTTATATTAAAGTCATACTCACCCTCTGTCAAATGCTTTGCTGCCTCGTTAAGCTTTTTTATGGGACGTGCCAAGGTGCTGCTTACAAAAAGGGCTACAAGAAGTGCCGCTGACGATATAAGCAGCGCGATTAACACTGTAGCAAAAATGAGATTGTGTTGTTCCCGGTATATTTCCGATACAGGAGCAAAGCATATCATAATCATTCCGTTTCTCAGTCGGTAGCTTGCCAGTCTTTTTTGAGTACCGTTAAGTGTATACGGAATTAATTCATTTGTTTTTTCTTGCTTTGACAGTCTTTCAACAACTCCGGCGAACCCGGGATCCCCCTCACCTAGTATTGAGTCTCGTGTAAAGTTGGGGTGATATACTACAGTTCCGTCTTCTTTTAAAACCGCTGCCTTTCCGGAGCTTAATACGGATATTTGTTTAACCTTGTCTTCAATATGTCTGGTAGAAATGTCAGCACCTATAATTCCCACCAAAGTTTTATTTCTATAGATAGGTACTACGTATGATGCTATGTGTTGTTCGAGAGCAGAATTATAGTGTGCTTCTAACCATGTAGGTGAGCCTTGTTCGCTTGGGTCAGACCACCAATCAACACGGGAAAAAACGCTTTTTTCATAATCGGAAATAACAATCAAATCTTCTTTTTTAAATTCATCTGAATTATCTTCTCTTTTTAAGAAGAATCCGTCTGTTTTATTAATAAGAGCAGGAGAAAAGTACATATATACTGCAACAGACCCCTCTGTGCTTTCTATATGGTGTAAAGCTCTGTCCTCTAAGCCCGCTACATACTGTGCTCTGAAATCTATTTCATCAAGTTTGGTCAAATCAAATAATTCGGATTCAGCAAAATGAGCCAAAGTATCAACAGAATCTTCCACCTTTGCAAATATTATATCAAGCTTATCTGCATTATTTTGGCACAAAAGATTCATATTCTCGTTGGCATCTTTCGTGATTACTTTTGAAGTCAAAGATATTGCCAATGTACCTATAATTATTATTGATATTAAAACGCTGAAAAACAGCAGCCACATAATCTTTGAGCGAATAGATTTCATTTTTATTCCCACCATAATTTTTTATTTTAATTAAAAAATAATAAACCATTCTAATTATATCACAAATGTTTTCATTTATCAACAGTTATATTTATAATATAAGTCTAAAAAAACAAACTATGGCAGAAAATCTGTCATAGTTTGCAAAAATTATTGTTTCTTATTGAAAAATTCCATAGCATTCTCTGCAGGTAACACACGGGAATACAAGAAGCCCTGTATATAATCACAGTCTGCATCAATTACTCTTTTGTTTTCTTCGGCATTTTCCACTCCCTCGCACAATACTTCTATTCCAAGTGCGTGTACCATTCGAATAATGCCTATCAGTACCGCGTTTCCTCGGCTGCTTAATGCCTTTGTAACGATTTGGCGGTCAATCTTTATTATATCAAGGGGGTAGCT
>JAFQOB010000320.1 GCA_017395725.1 Clostridia bacterium | reverse complement strand
TTTTCCTATTTGTCTCCTCTTGCTTTTTGTTTTTTATTTCTTCCTATATATATAATAAAAAATAAAGTAAACCTATTGTAAAATCCTTTCCCTTTATGGTATAATATATTAATATATTATCTTTGTACTGTATGGAGAATGAAATGTTCAAGCTCTTTAAACGTCTTACCAAGCCGCGCAACGAAAACAGCCTTCGCTTTAAACAAGAAATGGCTGAGCGTATGAACGGCAAACATATTAAATACGTAACCGAACGTCAAGATGACGGTATGGATATTGTTATCGGTCACGACGGTTGTCTTGCGGTCAGAGACGGTGAGCTTATTGTTCTTTCCGACGGTGTTGTCAAATTCAGAGTCAACGTTCCTGAAATGACCGCCTCCGAGCTTATGAGCCTTGAGGGTATAATTCTTTCGGGTCCCGACCTTGAACACGGTAACGTCTACAGAACTGTCATTGCCTACTACAAATACTACAGATAATTTTAAGGGGAGATACATAATGGAAAGAGTAACAAAAGACAACTACTATCTTGACATAGCGCAAACGGTTGCAGAACGCGGCACTTGTCTTCGCCGTCTTTTCGGTGCTATTATAGTAAAAAATGATACAATCGTATCAACCGGTTATGCCGGTGCCCCTCGCGGCAGAAAAAACTGCTGCGACCTTAAGTTCTGCTACAGAGAAAAGCTTAATATTCCTCGTGGCGAAAGATACGAGCTTTGCCGTTCGGTTCACGCTGAAGCCAACGCTATTATTGCAGCAAGCCGTGAACAGACTCTTGGTGCAACCCTCTATCTCGCTTGCATATCCCCCGACACCCACGAGCTGTTGCCCGGAACTACATGCTGCAGTATGTGTAAGCGTATGGTTATCAACGCCGGTATCGAAAAGGTTGTCGTCAGAGATACAAAAGATGAATATCGCGTTATAAACGTATCCGAATGGATCGAAAATGACGACAGTCTTTCGGGTACATTTGGATATTAAATCGCTCACCCTTTGAAATTTTCCTTCCTTATTATATATAGGTTATACGATATGACAAAAACACAGGAATTCGGTAAAAATATTATTACGGAAAATCAGCCCCTTAAGGTATGCTTCGTTTGCACGGGCAATACCTGCCGCAGTCCTATGGCTATGGCTGTACTGAATAAATACGGCAACGGTAAATATATTGCCGAGTCAGCCGGAATTATGGCAGACAAGGGTGCACCCATAAACGAAAAAGCCAAAAACGCCCTTATTAATGCCGGTATCGAATCTACGCCTCAAAACAATTACAACGAACATATTGCCCGTCAATTAAATATGGGTATTATGGAGTCGGCTGATTTGATTATCGGTATTGGTGCGGGACACGCTATGATGATTATACAGAGCTTTCCAATTCTTGCATCAAAAGTAACCTCCTTTGAAAAGCCTGTTACCGACCCCTTCGGGCAGTCTCAGGAAGTCTACGATAAATGCCTTGCAGAAATTACCGAGCAAATAAAAAATATGTTTTTACTTTCGGACGGCGAAACCAATGGATAAGCTTACTATTATTCCCACAACATTAGACCACCTTGACAGAATCGCAGAAATTGAGGCTCTCTGTTTCACTACCCCTTGGTCACGGAAAAGCTTTGCTGACAGTATGGCAAACGAGCAGGTCATCAGCTTTTTTACCGCATTAATTGATAACGAAATAGTGGGATATATTTGTCTTTTCCATCTGTTTGAAGAAGGAGAATTACTAAATATCGCTGTCAGTCCCGACTACAGAAAACGCGGGTTCGGTCAACAACTTATGAATAAAACCTTTGAATACCTTGAGCAGAAAGACATTACGCGTATTACTCTCGAGGTACGTGAATCAAACAATAATGCTAAAAATCTCTATATAAAAAATGGATTTAAAGCTATCAGCATCAGAAAAAACTACTACACTTCCCCTACGGAAAACGGTATAGTTATGGAAAAATTATTGAAAGGATAACAATATGCTTATCTTAGCTATAGAAAGCTCTTGCGACGAAACTGCGGCGGCTGTCGCCTATATTGACGAAGAAACACAGGATATTGATATAAAAGCTTCGATTATTGCAAGTCAAATAGATATACACGCTCTCTACGGCGGCGTCGTTCCTGAAATTGCAAGTCGCGCTCACGCAGAAGCTCTTTCTAAAATAACCTACGAAGCCCTTGAAAAATCTAATATTACAATAAAAGACGTTGACGCTGTTGCCGTTAGCTATGCTCCCGGCCTTATCGGCGCACTCCTTACGGGTGTAAATTTTGCAAAAGGTCTTGCCTTCGCAAACAACAAGCCTCTTATTCCGGTCAATCATATTAAAGGGCATATTGCGGCTTCCTATATCGAAAATAAAATTAAACCACCCTTCTTGGCTCTTGCGGCTTCGGGGGGACATACTTCCATTATTAACGTAAAGAGTTATACAGACTTTGAAACCATCGGCAGAACAAGAGATGATGCTGTGGGAGAATGCTTTGATAAAATCGCTCGTGTTATGGGTATTCCCTATCCGGGCGGAGCAGTAATGGATAAACTCGCCACCGAGGGCAACAAAAACGCTATAAAATTCCCCTCGGCAGCTGTATCGGGCGATAATCTTGATTACTCCTTCAGCGGACTTAAAACCGCCGCTATTAATTATCTGCACAACGCTGAACAAAAAGGCGAAGCAATAAACCGCCAAGACGTTGCGGCTTCCCTTACAAAAACGATTGTCGATTCGGTTATTACAAAACTTGAACACGCAATTAACATGACAGGCTACAACACACTCGTTGTTGCGGGCGGTGTTGCCGCAAACTCACATCTGCGCGAAGGTCTTAAGAAGTTTGCAGAAAAGAAAAATCTTACCCTCGCCATACCTGCACTGAAATACTGCGGTGACAATGCGGCTATGATTGCAGTACAAGGGTACTATGAATATAAGATCGGCAACATTGCCAAAACGGACCTGAATGCAGTCGCCCGTCCTTAGTTTTTGTCAACATCAAAGTTTTCCACAGGTGTGGAAAACTTTGTTAGTAAATTTTTTGTGAACCGATTTTTTCCCTTACTTTCGTTAAAATTAAGGGAGAATTGTGGAAAAACATGTTAGTTTTGTGGAAAAGTTACTCCTAAAGGGTGTGGAAAACTTTAAATTTTTTACTTAAGGTGATTTGTTGTGAATAGAAATATTGGGAAAAAAACATCAAAAAATAATACTGACTCCTCCGGTGTTTCAAAGTCAATGACTATGAGACTTCCCTTCTATCTTAGAACACTGAGAGGACTTCTCGAAAATAATTCCTACAGAACCTCTTCCACTGAACTTGCAAAATTAATGAATCTTACAGCCTCTCAAATAAGACAAGACCTTTCCGCCTTTGGCGCTTCCGGTCTTAAAGGCTACGGATACGACGTTAAAACTCTCTACACCTCAATTCTCGATATCGCCGGTGTCAGAGACGAATACTCTGCCGTTATACTCGGCACAAAAGAAATGATTACCATGCTGTCTGCCCGTCCTGTCTTTATAAAACAAGGGGTCGCCTTGAAAAAAGCCTTTGAAACCTCCGACAGCTCTGTCTTACTTGACTTTGAAGAATACTGTAAAAATAATTCCGTCGATATTGTAGTTTTGG
>JAFQOB010000024.1 GCA_017395725.1 Clostridia bacterium | reverse complement strand
TTATTACAATTAACCAATTATGTTATATTATAGCACACAAATTTAAATTTGTTGTTAATTTCTGAAATATTTTTATTAATTTTTATTTAATAATAACGTTTTCCTTGCCGAGCAGTTCAAAAAAGAACCGTAAAATATTTCCCGACAGGTCAACCGAGCGTCCTTTTGCGCTAATATAGTTTTTTTGAGAAGCATCATAGAAAACAACCTTGGTCCTTCCCTCAAAGATTTCAATAAGGTTAAGAGCTTTTTTAAACTGTTGGCTCTCCATACTGTCCACTCTGAGAAAAAGTGTCTTTTCTTTATTATTTATTTGACCGGTTGTTTCTTTTTTGGGGGGCTCAGGTTCTGTATATTTATACTGTGAATTAGGCTTCATTATTTCAGCCTTCTGCATAATAAGCTTCACTTCGTTTTCGCCCCTTGCAGAAATTTCACAATAAAATGAAACGATATTATCAAGAGTCAGCATATATCCGTATTCTTCCAATGCAGAAGAAAAGACAATAACTTCAATCTGTTTTGTTCTGTCCTCCAACGTAACAAAACACATCTTGTCTCCGCGTCGTGTGGATTTTTCGACTATTTTAGTAATTATACCGCATACAGCTACCTTTTGTCTGTCTTTAAATTCGCCTGTACCCTCAATTATATCCTCTCCGTCGGAAACGTCAAAAGAATTAATAATAGATTTTATGGGTACGCATCTTAAGGCTTTTTCGTGATTGGCATAATTATCAAGCAAGTTTCCCGAAAAATAAAAGCCCGCACACTCTTTTTCGTATAAAAGCTTCTCTTTTGCATCGAAATCATTTATTTTTGGATATTCGTAACCGTTTTCTTCTTTAACTCCCTCTCCGTTATCAACAGAAAAGAAATCAAGCTGTCCCGCAGCATTTCGCCGATTCGTTTCAGCTACGTTATCTATCATAGACTCAAAAACTGCCAAAAGCTGCGATCTGAATACTCCTGTATAGTCAAAACAGCCAACCTTAATCAAAGCCTCAATTTGCCGCTTATTTAAATCCGACTCTCTCATTCGGTTTATAAAGTTTTCAAAAGAAGTAAACTCACCGTTTCTTCTCTCAAAAACAACGTCATCAACAAAGGTTCTGCCTACGTTTTTCAATGCCAATAAAGCAAATCTTATATTGTCGCCCACAACTCTGAAATATCCGTAGCTTTCATTTATATGCGGAGGCAAAAGGTTTATTCCGAGCCTTTTACATTCCTCTGCATAAAAACTGACCTTATCTTCATCACCAATTACCGACGTAAGCAGCGATGCCATATATTCTTTTGGATAATGAGTCTTTAAGTAAGCTGTTCTATAAGTTACCACCGCGTAAGATGCGGCGTGGCTTTTGTTAAATGCATATTTACAGAAGCCTACCAGCTCTTCAAAAAGCGCGGAAGCATCTGCTTCATCTATTCCTTTTTCAATCGCCTTTGAAAGAAAAGTGTTCTTTTCTTTTTCGATTACTCCCGCCTTCTTTTTCGACATAGCTTTTCTTATAATATCAGCCTGTCCAAAGGAATAATCGGCAACGGTTCTGAATATCTGCATTACCTGCTCTTGATAAACAACACAACCGAAGGTCTCTTTCAAAATAGGTTCAATAAGCTTAATTTTATAATCGATATTATGACGGTTCTTCTTGTTTTCTATATATTTGCCAATTGAATTCATAGGTCCCGGTCTGTATAAGGCTATCGCCGCCATAATGTCAGCCAAGCTCTCGGGTTTTAGCTGAACAAGCTTACTTCTCATTCCGGCACTTTCAAGCTGAAAAAGACCTATTGTTTCGCCGTCGGATATATTCTTAAAAGTTTCCCTGTCATCAAGTGATATTTTTTCGATATCAAAATCGGGATTATGTTTTTTTACCGCTTTTACAGTATTTTCAATAACCGTTAAAAATCTTAATCCCAAAAAGTCAAACTTTAGTAATCCCAAATCGGCAACGGTATTCATATCAAACTGAGTAACAAGTGAACCCTTTGTTACTGCCATTGGAACGTAATCACATACGGCTTTTTCTGTAATAACTACCCCTGCCGCATGAGTTGAAGCATGTCTCGGCATACCTTCAAGAGCCCTTGCAGTATCAATTAACCTTCTTGTTTCGGGCTCATTCTCATACATCTCCTTTAATTTCTCTGTCTTCAGAGCCATATCAAGAGTAACTTTATTGATATTTTCAGTGGTACCGTCGTCATTTTTTACGGCAATACGCTGAGGAACAGCTTCAGCAACTCTGGCAACGTTGTTATAAGACAGTCCCATAGCACGTCCCACGTCTCTTACACAAGCACGTGCCGCAAGAGTACCGAAGGTTATAATATGAGAAACACGTTCCTTACCGTATTTACGTGAAACGTAATCAAACACAAGATCGCGTTTTTCGTCGCTGAAGTCAATATCAAAGTCGGGCATACTTACTCTTTCGGGATTCAAAAAGCGTTCAAATAAAAGACTGTGTTTAATTGAATCAACCTCTGTTATTCCGATAAGATATGCAATTAAGCTACCCGCCCCCGAGCCTCTTCCTGGGCCTGTGGGGATTTGATGGCTTTTTGCGTAATTCACAAAATCCCAAACGATCAGATAATATTCGGCATAACCCATCTTTGTGATTACCGACAATTCGTATGCCATTCTGTCTTGATATTCTTTTTCAGTATGCTCGTCAGTAAAAACAATTTGACGGTCTTTTTTCTTTTTCTCAAAACCTTCATTAGCAAGAAAACAAAGATAATCTTGAGGAGTCATATTGTTTTCGGGAGTATATCTCGGCAGAAACGTATTGCCAAATGTAAAATCATATTCACACATATCGGCAATTTTCTGGGTATTGCTTACCGCGTCTTCATACTCGGAGAAAAGCATATTCATTTCATCGGTGGACTTATAATAAAACTCATCAGTTTCAAAACCGAGTGGTCTTCCCTCTGAAATCGTGGTATTCATCTGAAGACACATAAGAACCGCCTGAGTCTCGGCATCTTGTTTTCTCAAATAATGTACGTCATTTGTGGCAACAAAAGGAATACCTGTCTCTTCGTGTATCTTTTTTAATCCAATCAAAACTTCAGCTTCGGCATCAATTTCGTGATCTTGCAATTCAAGATAAAAATTACCGCGTCCAAACAAATTATCAAGCTTTATAGCATAATCCTTTGCCCCTTGATAATCATTTTTCAGCAACATTCTCGGTATAGAACCTGCCAAACACGCTGACAGACATACAAGTCCCTCTGAGTGTGCTTCAAGCAAGTCGTTATCAATTCTCGGCTTTGAATAAAAACCCTCTTCAAAAGCCTTTGAAACCATATATATAAGATTCTTGTAACCTGTTTCATTTTTTACAAGAAGTATTAAGTGATTATATCCGCTGTCTGTACCGTATTCCTTATCGAATCGGGTTCTTGAAGCAACGTAAACTTCACAACAAATTATCGGCTTAATACCGTTTTCCTTACAAGCCTTATAAAAATCGACAACACCGTACATAGCGCCGTGATCTGTAATTGCTACGGCATTATGTCCCATTTCTTTAGCGATTTTTGGAATATCGGAAATTCTGCAAGCACCGTCGAGCAGACTGTATTCCGTATGCAAATGTAAATGAACAAATCCGC
>JAFQOB010000319.1 GCA_017395725.1 Clostridia bacterium | reverse complement strand
CGAGGCTGAGTGGGAAAACGAGGAAACTACCGAAAGCACCGAGACCACAGATGAGTCAAGCGAAAGTGAGACAACGCAGGAATCAGTAAGCTCAGAATCCGAAAGCGAAACCACTGACAAAGCAAACGAGACCGAGACTGATACAGAGCAGCCCTCGACAAGCGAGGAGATTACGACAGACAGTGATCATGAGCATGCTCCGCAGACCTCGGACACAACAATGCTTCGTATACGTTTGACGGTAATTGTCGGCATAATAGCTTTGCTTATGCTTTTGCTTATGCTTCTTTTAATGTTAGGTGATAAAGATAATGAAAAAACGCGATAACACAACTCAAAGTCTTGCAGTTAGCCTGACAGTTCTTTTATTGCTTTTAATATGTCTGTGTATAACAACGTCTGCACTTGTCAGAGCGATACTGGTCGTGGACAATAACTTTTTCAGAACAGGGTACATAAAGATTGACCTTAACGGCGGAACACCTGTGATAACCGAAGACGAGTTTTTGTTCGAACCGGGAATGACTGTTGAAAAAGACTTTTACGTTGAAAATCAAAGCTCTTGGGACGTTTATTATAAGCTCTATTTTGAAAACGTTTCGGGAGCACTTGCAAACGAGCTTGACGTTACTTTAAGAAGCGGAGAAAAGGTCTTGTGGGAAGGTACTATGTCAGAATTGACGGAGGAAAACGTAAACGCTGCCGATGACGTACTTGCTCTAAACGAGCACAGAGTGTTTACTTTATCGCTTCATTTCCCCGAAAGCGCGGTAAACGACTCTCAGGGAACGTATCTTGAATTTGATCTTGGCGTTCAGGCTGTACAGACCAAGAACAATCCGTACAAATTGTTTGGTTGATAGAAAGAACGCAAAAATATAATCAAGGGGTATTTATGAAAAAATTATTGGGTGTAATTAAAAACGTATTTGTTTGGGCCGTCGTTGCTTTGGCCGTGTGTATGATGATATTCACGATAGTTTCCGTAACGACTTTTGATAGAAACGATAGAAATATTTTTGGATTTAAGGCGTTTATCGTCCTTTCCGACTCAATGAGTGCAACCGATTTTGAAGCAGGGGATATAGTGCTTATTAAAGAGGTTGATCCTTCAACTCTCAAGGAAGGTGACATTATTTCGTATCAGTCGATAAACGATCATAACTACGGTCAGACTGTGACTCATAAAATTCGTCGACTTGTTAACAACGAAAAAGGCGAGCCCGGCTTTATTACTTACGGTACAACTACGGGTACCGATGACGAAAGCGTTGTAACGTATAGCTTTGTGCTCGGTAAATATCAGGGCAGACTTCCTAAGGTCGGTAAGTTTTTTCAGTTTCTTAAAACAACGCCCGGATATATTCTGTGCATTTTTATTCCTTTTCTCTTGCTTATTATTTTTCAGGGTATTAATAGTATTAAACTTTTCAAAAGGTACAAGGAAGAACAGCTCGCCGAAATGAGGGCGGAGAGGGAAGCTATTGAGGAAGAACGCCGTCAGTCGCAAGAGCTTATGAAGGAGCTTATGGAGCTAAAGGCAAAGCTTGGAGAGCAGATAGGAGTATCCGGTAGCGGCATACAAAAAGAAGCGGAAAAGGATGACGGTAACTCCGCCGAATGATTTTGTCCTTTACTTTGATTTGAGGTTATTATGATAAACAGTAGAATTATATTCAGGGCATTTGTTTCAAGTGTAATACTTATGCTTTTGAGTATATCAATGCTGGTGGGAACTACGTTCGCTTGGATGACGGAAACTGTTGAGATAAGTGATAATACAATAGTTACAGGAAATCTTGACATAGAACTTTGCTATCATAACGGGAACGCTTTTGTTCCGTTGTCTGACGACAATATTTTTGACGACAGACCGTGGGAGCCGGGGCTTGAAAAAATTACTTATTTAAGGATCAGGAATATCGGAAATATTGATATTTCTTATTTGTTCTCACT